>NZ_JCABYM010000063.1:43511-60548 GCF_059499385.1 Limnoglobus sp.
CGCCCCCACGACACCCCCCCCCCGCTGGGGGTGGGGTTCTTTAGAGTGTGCGGCTGGTGTTCTTGGTCTGGGGCGCGGCTACCCCGTCGCTGCCGCTCCGGGTTCCACGGCCGGCTGCAACAGGTCCCACCGGTTGCCGTACAGGTCGGCGAACACGGCGACCGTGCCGTACGCCTCCCGCCGCGGCTTCTCCAGGAAGCGGACGCCGTTCGCCGTCATCCGGTCGTGGTCGCGTTGGAAGTCGTCGGTGTGCAGGAACAGGAACACCCGGCCGCCGGCCTGGTTGCCGACGGCCGCCAGCTGCGCCGGGTTCGCCGCCTGCGCGAGCAGGAGGGCCGTCCCGCCGCCGGGCGGCGCGACCTCGACCCACCGCTTGCCTTCGCCGAGGTCGGTGTCGGTCAGCAGCGCGAACCCGAGGGCGTCGCGGTAGAACGCGATCGCCTCGTCGTAGTCGCGGACGAGCAGCGCGACGGACGCGATCCGTTGGGTCACCGCCCGTCCTCCCGCAACGGCCGGTCGCGGCCGTCGGGGAGCAACTCCCACCCGGCCGGGCCGTCGTCCAGCGGCTCGCCGCCGGCGACCGTCAGCAGTGCGCGCAGCGAGGCCGGCGAGAGGTGCGGCCGCAGCCGTTGCACGCTGCCGTCGAGCATCGCGACGGCCGGTTCCGTGTACGGGCTGCTCACGCCGGCCGGGCTGTTCACGGTGAAGTCCATCTCCGCGAACGACAGGTCGCGCGGCTCCGTCCAGTGGACGCTCAGCCCGCGGTTCTCGACGAACTGGATCGTGCGCTCCGGGCCGTCCTTCACGTCCGCGGCCGTCCGCTTGTCCGCCCCCGGCCACGCCGTCTCCGGGCCGACGACGGCGAAGTAGTTCGTCCGCGTGTTCCCTTCCGCGCGGACGGCGTGGAACGCGAACAGCCGCGGCATCCGGTCGGCGAGCTGGCGGTTGTTCGGCCCGTCCCACGGCTCGTCGAACTTGTACGCCTCGTAGGTCTTATCCTCGCTGATGTAGGGCAGGATCAGCACGCGCCAGCTGTGCCACGGCCGCCCGTCCGGGCCGAGGACGAACGCCGGCGGGTAGTGCCCGTTCGCGTCGTGGTAGGTGGCGACCGCCACCGCGAGCTGCTTGAGGTTTCAGGTGTCCGACACGCGGGCCGCGGCGTCGCGGACCCGTTGCACCGCCCGCGCCAGATGCCACCCGCCGACGCTGAGGATGCTCAAAAAGACGGCGAGTTCGAGCCGGTGCTGCCGGAACCAACTCGGCTTCACTTCGGTCATGGCGTCGCCCTCACGTCCACGTTCGGACCCGATTCTACCAGATTCCCGTGCGCGACGCCGTGAATTGGGCATTTGAAGGGAGCGCCGCCTACGAATGACCGTGCCCCCCGGAGAACGCCTCATGCTGCGCGTCGGCCTCGCCTTGCTCTTGCTCGCGTCCCCGGCGGCGGCCGCCGGCCGGATCGCCTTCCCGGACGACCCGTGCGTCTTCGACGTGAAGAAGAAGTACGGCGCGAAGGGCGACGGCAAGGCCGACGACACCGCGGCGATTCAGCAGGCGCTCGACGACACGACCGGGCCGCCGGCCAAGCGGACCGGCATCGTCTACCTGCCGAACGGCACGTACCGGCTGACGAAAACGCTCGTCGTCAACCGCGGCAAGGCCGGGTCCGGCATCGGCCCGTGGCTGTACGGCGAGACCCGCGACGGCGTCGTCCTCAAGCTCGACGACGACGCGAAGGGCGTCAAGTCCGTGCTGCTCGTCCACCCGACCGACGCCGGGGCCACGTCCGCCAACTTCTTCATGCGGAACGTCCGCAACCTGACCATCGACGCCGGCGACAACCCGGAGACAGACGGCATCCGGTACATGGCCACGAACACCGGCGTCATCAAGGACGTGAAGGTCGTCGCCAAGCGGGGGAACGTCGGCCTCAACGCCGCGTTCATCGGCGAGAGCGGGCCGAACATGGTGCAGGACGCCGAAATCGTCGGGTTCGACACCGGGATCAAGTCCGCGTGGATGTACGGCCAGACGCTCTCGCGAATCACGGTCCGGAACTGCAAGACGGTCGGCGTCTACGTCGTCGCGAACGTGCTGGCCGTCGAAGACCTGGTGGTGGAGAACACGCCGCAGGCGCTGTTCGTGGACTACCCGAACGACTGGACGTGGTGGTCCGGCGTCGTCGCGCTGGTGAACGCGAAGTTCACGGCCACGAACTCCGACCGGTCGGCGATCCGCAACCGCGGCACGCTGTTCGTCCGCAACGCGACGGCGACGGGGTTCCCCCGGATGCTGACGAGCGAGACGAAGGCCCCGAACGTCGAGGGCGAGAAAATCGACGAGTACCTGTCGCACCCGGCGACGAAGCTGTTCGCCGACTCGACGGAGAGGTCGCTGAACCTGCCCGTCGAGCGCGAACCGGCCTTCCCCTACGAGACCGACCCGGCGAAGTGGGTGTGCGTGGACGACCACGGCGCGAAGGCGGGCGACAACCGGGACGACACGGCCGCGTTCCAGAAGGCGATCGACGCGGCCGCGAAGGAGGGGAAAACGACCGTGTACCTTCGCGGCACGGCCGGCGGCGACCCGAACTGGTACGACCTGAAGGGCGAGGTCCGCGTCCACGGCAGCGTCCGGCACGTGATGGCGTTGGGGTTCGGCCGCGTCCTCGGCGGCAAGTTCGTCGTGACCGACGACGCGGCCCCGGTGGTGAAGTTCCAGGGCATCGACTCGTTCGGCGGTCCGCCGGCGGAGCTGGTGAACCGCTCGGCGAAGAACGTGCTGTTCGCGGAGAGCTGCGGCGTCACGCTCGTCGGCGACGGCGGCGGGAACATCTTCGCGACCGACTGCCCGGCCCGCGTGCGGCTGGAGAAGCCGGGGCAGAAGATGTGGGCGCGGCACCTGAACCCGGAAGGGACGACGGACGACGGCCTGATTCAGAACAAGGGCGGCCACCTGTGGGTGATGGGGATGAAGAGCGAGGGCAAGGGCCGGTGGTACAGCACGACGAACGGCGGCCGGACGGAGCTATTCGGCGTGTACGCCTACACGACGGAGGCGGTGGCGGAGGCGGACGTGCGGCCGATGTTCGAGGTGGTAGACGGCTCACTGACGGTGGCGGCGACGCGGGAGGTGTGCTTCCACGGCCAGCCGTTCAAGGTGAAGGTCCGCGAGAAGCGCGGGGCGGACGAGAAGAAGCTCCAACGGGGCGAGGGTGGCGGCGATTTGGCGCTGCTGGGGGCGGGGAAGAAGTGACGCTCAGTCGCGCCCATATATAGCCGCCGGCTTGCCGGCGGGGTTTTGGGGGTCGCAAAAACCCCGCCGGCAAGCCGGCGGCTATATAAACACCGGCGTCACGCCGCCGCCTCGTGGAACCGGTAGCCGACGCCGCGGACCGTCTCGATCAGTTCGACCGTCGCCCCGGCTTCCAGCAGCTTCTTGCGAAGCGTCTTGACGTGAACGTCGATCGTCCGCTCCAGCACGATCGACCCTTCGCCGATGGCCGCGTCCATCAGCTGGTGCCGCGTGAACGCCCGCCCCGGCTGTCGGACGAGGCACTCGAGCAACCGGAACTCCGTCGGCGTCAGGTCGAGTTCCTGGCCGGCGAACGTGATCTTGTGCCGGACGCGGTCTACCTTCACGTCCAGGTGCTCGATGACATCGCCGGTGTCCGCGGCCGTCGTCGCCCGGCGGAGCTGGACCTTCACCTTCTCCAGCAGAATTTTGTTGCTGAACGGCTTCGTCACGTAGTCGTCCGCGCCCATCGAGTACCCGACGAGCTGGTCCGTCTCCTCGGACTTCGCCGTAATCATGATGATCGGGATGCCCCGCGTCCGGTCCCCGGCCCGCAGCTCCCGGCAGATCGTCAGCCCGTCCACGCCCGGCAGGTTGATGTCCAGGAGCACCACGTCCGGGATGATCGTCTGCGCCTTGCGGAGGCCTTCCGTCCCGTCGTGCGCGACGGTCGTCTCGAACCCCTCGCGGGTGAAGTACCACTGCAAGGACTGCGTCAGCCCCCGCTCGTCCTCGACGATGAGTATCCGCGGCTGCGGCACTTTCCCCTCCAGTTCAAAGTTCAAAATTCAAAGTTCAAAGATCAGAACCAAGCGGTCTTCATCTTTGAAATTTGAATTTTGAACTTTGAATTCATCCGAACCGTCCGGTGATGTAGTCTTCCGTCTGCTTCTTGGTCGGCTTCGTGAACAGCGACCGGGTCGGCCCGGCCTCGACGAGGACGCCCTCGAAGAAGAACGCGGTGATGTCCGACACGCGGGCCGCCTGCTGCATGTTGTGCGTCACGATCACGATCGTGTAGTCCTTCTTCAGGTCGTCGATCAGGTCCTCGATCTTGGCCGTGCTCTTCGGGTCGAGGGCGGACGCCGGCTCGTCCATGAGCAGCACCTGCGGGTCGGTCGCCAGCGACCGGGCGATGCACAGCCGCTGCTGCTGGCCGCCGGACAGCGCGAGGGCGGAGGCGTTCAGCCGGTCCTTCACCTCGTCCCACAGGGCGGCTTGCTTCAGGCAGCGCTCGACCAAATCGTCGAGGACGCCGCGGCGGTTCTGGCCGGCCATCCGGGGGCCGAACGCCACGTTCTCGTAGATCGACTTCGGGAACGGGTTGGACTTCTGGAACACCATCCCGACCCGGCGGCGGAGGTCCACCAGGTTCACGGCCTTGTCGTAGATGCTCAGGCCGTCGAGGTCGATCGTGCCGGTGTGCCGGGTCCCGTCGATCAGGTCGTTCATCCGGTTGAGCATCCGCAGGAGCGTCGATTTCCCGCACCCGCTCGGGCCGATGAACGCGACGACGGACCGCTCCGGCATGACCAGCGACACGTCGAAGATGGCCTGCTTGCCGGGGTACCAGAAGTTCACGTCCGTGAGGGTGAACTTCGGCTTGGCGAGGGCGAGGTTGGCGGCGGAACGGCCGGCGGATTCACGGGCGGTGACGATGTCCGTGAACATCCGCGTCATGGGTCGGCTCCCGATCATGAAGGCAATTATGGGGACGTTCTAGGGGCGATCTATGAAGGAGCGAAGTAGGAACGGTGAAGACGGGGCGGCGTGTTCGGGCGGCCCGGCGGCTCGTGTACATTGATAGTCTCAGGCGAGAAGGGAGTGTCTGGCGATGGCGTACAACGACTTCACCCTGGAATCGGTCGAAACCGACCTCGGCGTGCGGCTACGGCCGGGGGCGGTCTTCCCGAACCTCGCGGCCGCCCCCGTCCCGACCTGGTTGACCGAGCAACTGGCCCGCGGGATGGAGTTGGCGTTGGTCAGCGAGAAGGCCCGGAGCGAGTTCATCGTCGCGCCGATCCTCCTGGCCGTCCGCGAGCTGTGCGACGGGCGGGTCGCCATCCTCTCCGGCCAGCGGCTGGACGTGGACCCGGCCCGGCGGCTCACCGGCGAGTGCGACTTCATCCTCGCCCTGTCCGACCCGCTCCCCCGGCTCCGCGCGCCGCTGCTGGCGATCCTGGAGGCGAAGCGGAACGACATCGACGCCGGCCTCGGCCAGTGCGTCGCCCAGATGGTCGGGTCGCAGGTGTTCAACGAGCGGGCCGGGCTGACCGGGCGGGCCGTTTTCGGGTGCGTGACGACCGGCGAGGACTGGCAGTTCCTCCGGCTCGACGGCACGGCCGTCACCCTCGACACCCGGCGGCGGTACATCAGCGACGTGGGGGCGATCCTCGCCGCCTTGCGGGCGACCGCCGAGCCGCCGGCGGCGTGACGGGTTGGTCCCGACTCTTCTTCTCCCGATAATACTCCCCACGCACACGGCGCTCACCGGGTCTGGGACCGCGCATGAACAAGCGAAAGTACATCTTCCCGAACGTCCTCGAACTGAACGTCGCCGCCGGCCGGTCGTTCGGCGTGAACGTCTACCTCATCGACGGCGGCACGGAATACGTCCTGCTGGACATCGGCCTCGACGAGTCGCTCGGCGAGGTCATCGACCTCGTGCGGGAGCTCGACTTCCCGCTGTCGAAGTGCAAGATGGTCGTCGCCACGCACGCCGACGCGGACCACGTCCAGGCGCTGGCGAAGGCCCGCGAGCGGCTGAAGACGAAGGCCGCCGCCCACCCGAAGGCGGCGGTCCTGCTGGAGGTCGGCGAGACGGAGCAGACGTTCGCCCGGATCGCGGCCCAGGACTTCGACATCCCGATGCCGCCGTGCAAGATCGACACGAAGCTGAAGGACGGCGACGCGATCAAGGTCGGCAAGCTGAAGCTGGACGTGTGGTCCACGCCGGGGCACACGCCGGGGCAGTTGAGCTTCAAGCTCGGCAACCTGCTGTTCAGCGGGGACAACATCTACGCGGACGGGTGCGTCGGCGTCATCGACGCACACCACGGGTCGCACCTGCCGGACTTCATCCAGTCGCTGGAGCGGATTCGCGACGACAAGGAGGTGGAGATTCTGCTCCCGAGCCACGGCCCGTACTTCCGCAAGGACGTGAAACTGTTGCAGGCGACGATCGACCGGCTGACGCGGTACCAGTACATGGCCGACTTCGGCACGTGCGCGGTGCAGTGGCCGCTGCAGGAGCAGTGGGAGCAGGCCATCCTCGCCGGGAAGCTGCCGGACGTGTGACGCGCGGGCGGGGTTGTCGTCTTCTTGTAGGGTGGGCCGAGTCTTCGAGGCCCACCGGTGGGGCAACCTCATCCGCGGTGGGCCTCGAAGACTCGACCCACCCTACAAAACGAAGCCGCCATGTCCCGCTTCCTTCTCCCGCTCGTCGTCGCCCTGGCCGTCCCGTCGGCCGCGCTCGCGCTCGCCACGGAGCAATTCGGGAACAAGCCGATCGCGCCGGCCCAGTTCGGGCTGCCGCCGGAGTTCGCCGACATCGCGAACCTGCCGAGCCGCGTCTACTTCTACGAGGTCAACGCGTGGCCGGTGTTCTTCTACCGCGGCGACGTGGCGGCCGCGAACGACGCGCTCACGGCGTTCGCGAAGCTGAAGGTCGAGCACAAGCAGGTCCGCCTCGTCGCCGGGCCGGGGCAGACGAAAAATCTACAGCGAACGAAGGACGTGGCGTTCGATTGGACCGTTTCCATCCCGAACGGGTTCGTCCGGCCGAGTGCCGAGAACCCGGCCGTGATGACGGTTCACATCACCGTCCCGAAGCCGACGGCGGCGGTGGACGCGGCCGCGGTGAAGAAACTCATCGGCGAGCTGGACAGCCCACAGTTCGCCGTCCGCGACGCGGCGACGAAGAAGCTGCGGGAGGTGGGGTTCGCCGGCGTGCCGCACTTCCAGGCGGCGCTGAAGGCGACGGAATCGGCCGAGACGCGGACGCGGCTGGAGGCGCTGCTCGACCGGCTCAAGGGGATCGACCTGCAACGGCTCGACCTCCCCGCCGGCCTGCCGGTGTTCGGGCCGAAGGACTTGTACGAACACCATCTCAAGCTGACGCGCGACCCGAAGTATGACACCCGCGGCCGGGCCGTGCTGGGGCTGGCGGCGAGTCCGGCGGACAAGGCCGAGATCGTGAAGCAGCTCGACGACGTGTTGGCGACAGAAAAGCACGAGTACGTGCTGCGGTGCGCGACCTCGGCGGCCCAGCAACTCGGTGCGGACGCGAAGCCGCTGCTGCCCGCGATCAAGAAGCTGATCGCCGCCCCGGACGGGAACGTGAAGACCGCGGCCGCCGCCGCGGCGAAGGCGATCGAGGAGGCGAAGCCGACGACGCAGCCGGTGGAGGAAGCGAAGGCGCTCGCGGCGCTGCGGACGGAGATTCAGGACGCGGTGACGGCGGGCCGGGCGAAGGGGAAGTAGGTAACAGTGGAACCCGGAGCGGTAGCGACGGGGTGTCGGATCAACCTCTGCACCCCGTCGCTACCGCTCCGGGTTCTACAAGACAGGTCGCCTACTGAATCTTCAGCCCCGTCAGCCACGCGGCCTCCCGCTGGATGTCGGCGTCCTCCAACCCGCCGCTGCGGTGAATCTCCGCCTTCGCCATCTTCCCGCTCGTCATGTCCAGGGCCATCACCTCGATCCGGCCGTTCGCCGCCACCCCGCACCGGACCTGCACCGGCGCGCCCTTCGGCATCCCCTCTTGCAACCCCTCGACCCAGCAGTCGCCGATGGGGATGCACGCCGCCGACTGGTGCGCCTCGCCCTGCATGATCCGCACCCGCACCTTCGACTGGCCGTCCTTGTTCGTGTAGTAGACCCGGCTCGCGGCCGCCGGCAACTGCGTGTTCTTCAGGACCAGCTTGTTGTTCAGCCGCTCGTCCCCCTTGCGGACCTCCACGCCGAGGCTGTGCGCGTTCACGCTCACCTCGACGATGTCCGCGATCGCGGACCCGGCCGTCGGCGGCAGGTTCGCCAGCTTCGCGGCCACGATCCCGGCGTGCGCCGCCGCCCCGCGGGCGACCACCTCGCTCACCGCCAGCGTCCGGTCGGCGTCCCGGCCGGTCAGGTCCCGCAGCATCTTCGCCGTCATCGGCATGTGCGTCGAGCCGCCGACCATCAGCACCTTGTCGATCCGGTCCCACGTCAGCCCGGCGCTCGCCACCACCTGCTGCGTCGTCAGGCGTGTCCGAATCAACAGGTCGCGGGTGAGGTTCTCGAACAGCTCCCGCGTGATCGGCACGGACATCCGCTGCCCGGCGTGGACGCACGTGATCGTCGCGTTCTCGACCTTCGACAGCGTCCGCTTCGCCCGCTCCGTGGCCGCGTGCAGCAGCGCCATCGACTGCTCGTCGTCGCGGGGGTCGTGGTTGAACTGCTGCTTGAACTGGTCGGCGACGTAATTCGCCAGTCGGTCGTCCCAGTCCTTGCCGCCGAGCCGCACGTCCCCCTCGATGCCGAGGACGCGGAACTTCTTCTTGGAGAGCTGCACGAGCGTCACGTCGAACGTGCCGCCGCCGAGGTCGTACACGATGACCGTCTTCGGCGCGCCCTCCGGGATTTGCCCGGTGCTCGCCGTCTGGATCGTGTACGCGAGCGCCGCGGCGGACGGCTCGTCGAGGATGTCGATGACGTTCAGCCCGGCGATCCGCCCGGCGTCCATCGTGGCCTTGCGGCGGGTGTCGTCGAAGTACGCCGGCACGGTGATGACGGCGGCCGTGACCGGACCGATCTGCTGCTCCGCGTCTTGGACGAGCTTCCGCAGCACGACGGCCGAGAGCGTCTCCGGCCGGTAGTTCTTCCCGCCGACGGCCCGGCCGAGTTCCGGGTGGCCCATCTTGCGTTTCATCAGCGTGGCCACGTCGCCGGGGTGTTCCATCATCACGTCGAGGGCCGGCTGGCCGACGATCGCCTCGCCGGTTTGCGTGAGGTACACGGCCGACGGGGTGAGGAGGTCGCCGTCGCGGTTGGGCAGGGTGTACGGCCGGCCGCGGTCGTCGAGGGTGGCGATGGCCGAGTACGTGGTGCCGAGGTCGATGCCGACAATCGACATGAGCGGTCCGGGGTCGGGGGCTGAGTGACAGTGCGTGCTGGAATTGTAACGGACGGGGAAGATGCGGGTCGGGACAACGAGAAGAATTCCGATGAGGCGAGTTTTCGGACGAACGATGATTCCAGAAAAACTTCCCCAAAAGCAAGAGAATTCACTGGACAATGCCCCCACCCCCCCCCGGTTAGACTGTGTTCCGGCGTTGGTTGCAGTTCGCCCATCCCGGTTATAGAAAACAAAACCCGCGAGGCCACTTCGATGAGCCGAGGGTCAGCGGGCAAGCTCGTCCAGGCGATTTGCGGTGCGTTTCTCCTTATCTCCGTCGCCCTGAAAGTGGAGACGATGACAAGTGAGGGCGGAGCGGGAGCCACTCAACTACTCTCGCCACGGACGCAACTGCTAGGCTTGGAAATCGAAGCGATGGTCGGCATCTGGTTGCTGAGCGGTTACGCGCGGCAATCGGCGTGGTTGGCCGGAGCCGTTCTGTTCGCCACTTTGGCCGGGGTCAGTCTGTATCTCGCGTGGATCGGACAGGAGAGCTGTGGCTGCTTCGGCAAAGTCGTCGTCAGTCCGTGGGTATCGCTTGTGGCGGACCTCGTTTGCGTGACAGCATTGGTGTGGAGTCGTCCGAAAGTGGAAAGTGTCAAGGGTAATCTGCTCTCCGTGCTGTGCGCACTCTTGGTTCTCGGAGTTCTCTCGGTCGCAAACTACAGCGTGACAGTACGCCGCGAAATCGCGCGACTCCGCGGGGATGCCCTCTTCATTGGTGAAACGGAACTTGATGCCGGAATGAAACGCAAAGACGAGTTGGATTCGATTCCGGTCCAAATCGAGAATCTGACAACAAGTGACATTCGCCTGATTGGAGGTGTAGCAAGTTGTGCCTGTGTCGTCACGGATGATTTGCCTCTCGTGATCCCTGCCAAGGGCAAGGCGACGGCTAACGTGAAAGTGAAGTTCATAGGGAGCGTGGGGAGATTCAGGCACACGTTTACATGGTATACGGATGCCCCGTCACAATTAAAGTTTTCAGGCGGTATCACAGGCCGGGTCACGACGGACTGATCTGTCAGTTTCGTCATCGGGCCCGAGTTTACCCCTCACGAAGGAGACGAAGATGGTAAAAGTTTACGAACAACTGGCTCGCGTCTGCTGTGCGGGAGCACTTCTCTGTGTGTTTCTGGGACTGATTACGCTTCAGCCAAGAGAGGCGCATGCCGCACCGTGCAACGGCAGCTGTACTTTGAGCTGTGTTCCAGCCGGGACAACCTGCTTTGCGACACAATACGCTTGCGCCACGAATTGCTTAGGTTGTACTTGCACGATTACATTCAACGCTCTTGGCTATTGCGTTTCTTGTACACCTTGTAGTTGCTTCAGATAGTCGTCGGTAAGTATTGTATTGTACATCATTCCGCGATATTCTGTATCATGGCAGCTGCTTCTCGTGCCACCGTGTATAACTTGGAGCGGAATAGTGTCATAGGGTGTCTTGGCGATTCCATCGACTGCGCTCCGCCCGCCGGGAGGGCTATACTGCAAATACTTAGGGTAAATCTACATGCCTTCAAACAAGAGCGAGTAAATGATGTCAAGGCCGGCCTGTCCGATTGTATTGATGTTGCTCGCATGTACGGCCGCGAAGGGCGACGATTCCCTCCTATCGGATTTAACATTGCGTATTAAGGCTACGCTAGCCAAGCCCGTCGCGCGCATCCGCCTCCCGCTAATAATGCGCAGCTCGGTGAGCGTCACCGCCAATCGGACCGATGCGAAAGCCGCCCCCTTTGGTGCGGAGTTTTACGTAGACGAAGGCCGGGCGCGGCTCTTAAGAACCGGCCCTAGCGCGGTTGCCACCCGCAAGGACACGTCACCAACAATTGCCCCCGCCGCGCCGCGAGCGTCTAAGGAAAAAGCAATCGTCGTCTCCGGCGTCAGCGCCGATTCGGCGGCGGTTTTTATCCGTAACCCCCGTTACCTCTTTGAACTGGGTATTTCCACGGCCAGCGGCGGGTGGCTGTTATCCAGCATTGGCAAGAGTGGAGATTCCTCGATTGAACACATCGAGACACTACTTGCCCAGCAAGGGAACGAAGCACAACAGCCGGCCAATCGGGTGTTCGGGATGGGGGGAATGCTTCCAGTTGATCGGCTCTTTCAATCCGAGGGGTTCAAGCTCTTGTCCGCAACGCGAGCAACGCCGGACGGCCCGATCGTCGTCAAGTTCCAACGACTCTTTGGCGGAACACCGGACGCACCCGTTGTCGATTGCACATACACTTTCGATCCCGCCAACGATTGGCTTCCCAGCGAATGGGTTGAAAAGATGCCTTTCATGAAAGACGTGCGCACGCTCAGCGTCAAGCAAAAGGTGACCATGTCCGACGGCCGATACGAGGCCGACTTCTCGAGTACGTCGTCCTCCGAACTCGAGAAGTCGGCCGAGACGAGGAAAGGCAAACATACCGTGGAGGCGGTAGATCCACTCCCGGAATCCGAATTTACGCTTTCCGCTTACGGCATCGCCGAGCCTTCGGAGTTTGCATTGCGAACGCCCCCGCTCTACGTTTGGCTGCTGGGAGTTGCCGGCATTTTGGTCGTACTCATGGTGGCATTGCGATTCTTGGCCCGTCGGAAAGCAACGGTTACGTGACGCGGACTTCTTCATCCATCGGCGTGATGCTATGGCGTCAAAACGCGGCGGATTTACACTGGTCGAGCTACTGGTCGTCGTCGGCATCCTCGCAACGCTGATCGGCTTGCTCCTTCCGGCCGTTCAGAAGGTGCGGGCGAGTGCGGCCCGAGCGGATTGTCAGAACAGGCTGAAGCAAATCGTCCTCGCCGCACACAGCTACGAATCGGGCCACTCCGTCCTGCCCGCGGGTCTGGCGAAGGGCGGGAACGGCGAGCCGTTTCCGAGCATCGGATGGTTGGGCCGTCTCCTCCCGCACGTCGAGCAAGGGCCGCTGTGGGAACTCTCGGTCCGGGCGTATGCGTTTCAACCCTTTAACCCGTTCCGATTGCCCCACCAGGGCATCATGACGCCCGTGAAAGTATATGCCTGTCCCGCCGACGGTCGCCAATCCGAGGCGCACAACACGCACGCAAACTACCGGGTGGCGGTAACCGGGTATCTCGGCGTGTCGGGCACGGACCACCGTAGGCTCGACGGTGTTCTCTACCCAGGATCGAAGACGCGACTTACCGACGTGACCGACGGCATGAGCAGCACGCTCTTCGCCGGCGAGCGGCCGCCGAGTCCCGACTTCTGGTACGGCTGGTGGTACGCATCCGGTGGCGACAAAGGTGACACCACGCTGGGAGTACGCGAGTTGAACAGTGTTCCCGACGCCTACGCCATGGGGTGTTCGTCGGGGCCGTACGCTTTCGCGGACGGCAAGGTCGATGGCCCGTGCGACATGTTCCACTTCTGGTCCCTGCACTCCGGCGGCGCGTATTTCGCGTTCGCCGACGGCAGCGTGCGGTTCCTGCCGTATTCCGCCAACGGCATCCTGCCCGCCCTGGCCACCCGTGCCGGCGGCGAGGCCGTGGCCGCCCCCGACTAAACCCCGGAAACGCAAGAACCCCCGGCGGGGCCGGGGGTTCTTGGAGTGGAGCCGAGGGGAGTCGAACCCCTGACCTCGTCGTTGCGAACGACGCGCTCTACCAGCTGAGCTACGACCCCGCGTGGGATTGACATCTTACACGCCCGGCCGTCACCCGTCCACGTCGAACAGCACGAGCTGCCCGTCGTCGCCGCCGGCGGCGGCGACCAGGCCGTCCGGCGAGAACGCGAGGCTCCGCATTCGCCCTTCTCGCCAGTCGAACGTGGCCGTCGGTTGCCACGTCTCCACGTCCCAGAGCGTCACGCCGCGGTCGTTGCTGGCCGTCGCCAGGAGGCGGCCGCCGGGGTGGAACGCGAGGTCGGTGATTTCCTTCTTCGTGCCGTTCGTCAGTACCCGCGGCGGCCGGTGCAGGTGCGCCATCGCCCAAACGCGGACGGTGTTGTTCCGTGCCGCCGCGAGAAACCTGCCACGCGGCGACGCCCGCAGGTGGTGCAACTCCGTGAACCCGCTCGCCGTGTGGCTCTCAAGCTGTCCATCGGTGGCGAACCGGACAGCGAACTCCCAGCAGTCCCGGCCGCGCTCATGGCTGACGACCCGGCCGGACGGTAGCCCGGCCACGACGTTCGGGTGGCGGTTGTAGTACGGCACGGCCCACCGCTCGCCCCGGAGGCCGGTCGGCCGCGGCGGGGCGGACCAGCAGGCCATTTCGGAATAGGAACTCGCGACGACCTTCCCGTCCGGCAGGACGGCCATCGCCTGGAACCGGCCGTCGAACGCGCGGAACTCGGTGGGGTCCCCGTCGGCGGCCCGGAGTTGGTGGAAGCTGACGAGTGGAACGAGGGCGTACACCCACTCGCCGGACGGGTGGAATGCGACGTGCCGGACGTACTGCGATTGAAGGCCCGGCCGCTTCTCCCAGCCCCACCGCCAGAGCCGATCGAGGCCGACGGACCAGAGTTCGACGCCGAGGCCGCCGGCCGCGACGAACCGGCCGCACGGCGAGAACGCCACCGCCTCGACCCGCTTCAGGTCCGTTTCGATGACCAGCATGGGCGGGAACCCTGTTTCACCGCGACCGGAGGCGTTGCGGAGGGGAGCACAGGCTCAGACTTCCGAAGTCCGGCTTCGACTTCGGAAGTCGAGGCGGAGGAGGGGCGGTTGCCACCGCAACGAACGCTCCCGCGCGGGTGCGTCGGCGGACCTGGGGGCACAGGGGGGCGGTTGCCGCCGCAAGGACCGCCGCCGCGCGGGATCGACTTCCGAAGTCGAAGCCGGACTTCGGAAGTCTGGGTTTCTCTTCCCGCGCCCCAAGTCGGTGCGGAGCGGTCATCACTCCGCGTGCGCCAGTTCCGCCTTCCGCGGGTCGGTCTTCAGGATGATCTCGTTGATCCCGGTCTGGTTGAACCCCTTGTACCCGTCGTCGCGTTGCAGAATCTCCAGGTGCGACCCGAGCGCCCCGTCCGTGCGGAACTTCACCGCCTGCTCGGCCGTGATGCGCCCGTGCTTCACCAGCGCCGCGATGCGCCGCTCCGCCACCGGCCACACCTCCCCCTTCGTGAACGCCTGCCGCAGGTAGGCGAAGTCCGTGAACGGCTTCATCGAATCGACGCCGTGCGGCTTCAGCTGCTCGCGGGCCGCGTCGAAGTCGAACTGGCACTCGAGGTGGTGCATCCCGGCCTGCAGGAACGCCTCGCCGTGCAGGGCGCACCAGAGGCCGACCGTGCCCAGCTCCTTGCGGTGCGGCAGCGGCTCGTGCGCGAAATCGCCGGTCACCTCTTCCGGCGACAGGTCCACGTCCGCGAAGATGACGACGCCGACGGTCGGCTGTTCGAGGACTTGCGCCCCCCACCCCGCGTCCTTCCCGGCGTAGAACCGCTCGCGGCAGACGAACCCAATCTCTTCGAGGATGGCGATCATCGGCGCGAAGTTGTCCCGGCCGCTGCGGTACGTGTGGTGGTCGTGGTTCGCCCACCCGAGGCCGAGGGCGTCCTGCCGCGCCTTCTGGACGCGGGCGGCGCGGTTCCGCAACTGCCAGTACTCGCGCTCGGCCTGGAAGAACAGGTCGCACGCGCGATCTTGCCCCAGGTCGGCAATCGCCGCGCGAATCCGCTCGCGGGCCGCGGCGAACCCGTCGATCTCGTCCTCGAAATCCCGCGGCCGCAGCCGGAACGCCTCCAGGTGGTGCAGCACCTTCGCCGGGTCCACGGGTCCGCCGCCGTGCCGCTCGACCACCCAGCACTCGGCGTGGTGCTCCTTCGCCACCCGCGCCCGCCGCGTCGCGGCCAGCGGCTCGCCGTCGATCTTCACCTTCCCGGTCAGCCCCTGGGCGAGCACGAAGTCGGCGACCGACTCGACCTTCACGAACAGCTTGCGGTCCCCCTTCGGCACGAGTTCCACGTCCGGGAACATGCCGCCGGCGTGCCGCCAGACGCCGCCGCCCTCGGCGTACCCGACCTCCCGCATCCGCCGCACGGCCGCGTCGTCGTGCGGCAGGACGAACCGCGCGACCCAGTCGAGCAGCCGCGTGCCGGTCTCGTGCAGCAGGCGATCCCGCAAGTGGCTGATGAACCCGTTGACTTCGAGGAACCCGTCGAGCGTCTCGCGGACGAAACTCGCCGCGGCCGGTTGCGTCGTCCAATTCATGGGAGGGCCTCGGAAGACTTATTGAAGACTTATTCACCGCGGAGGGCGCAGAGGGCGCGGAGAAAAACCAAGAAGAGTTTAAAAGACACCTCTTTGAAATCTCTGTTTTGATTTTTCTCCGCGCCCTCTGCGCCCTCCGCGGTGAATACGGTTTTGGCTTTGGAACGGCCGGTCGCAATAATGGGGGCACGTCACATTCTACCCGGTTCCGCGGGAGGTTCACGAATGACGGCCGTTGTCCTCCTCGGGGCGGGCAAGATCGGGCGGATGATCGCCCGGTTCCTCGCCGACACCGGCGACTACCGCGTCCGCCTCGCCGACGTGGACGCCGACGCCCTCGCCCGGTTCCGCCACGCGAACATCGAGACGATGCCGGTCGATGCCGGGGACGTGGCGTCACTCCGGCGCGTGATGGCCGGGCAGGCGGTCGTGATCTCCGCCCTGAGCTTCAGCCTGAACCCGCGGATCGCGGAGGTCGCCGCGGAGTTAGGATTGAGCTACTTCGACCTGACGGAAGACGTGGAGACGACCCGCCGGGTGCGGGCGGTGGCGGCGGCCGCGAAGCCGGGGCAAATCTTCATGCCGCAGTGCGGCCTCGCGCCGGGGTTCATCACGATCCTCGCGAACCACGTCGTGAAGTGGTTCGACAAGCTGGACACGGTTCAGATGCGGGTCGGGGCGCTGCCGCAGTTCCCGACGAACCAGTTGAAGTACAACCTGACGTGGTCCACGGACGGCCTCATCAACGAGTACTGCAACCCGTGCGAGGCGATCCACGCCGGCCGGCGGATCGAGCTGCTGCCGCTGGAGGGGCTGGAGCACTTCGACCTCGACGGCGTCGCCTACGAGGCGTTCAACACGTCCGGCGGCCTCGGCACGCTCTGCGAGACGCTCGACGGCCGGGTGCGGGAGCTGAACTACAAGACCGTGCGGTATCCCGGCCACCGGAACCTCGCGACGTTCCTCGTGAACGAGCTGCGGCTGAGCGAGCGGCGGGAGTTGCTGAAAGACATCCTCGAGCGCTCCGTGCCGATCACTTATCAAGATGTGGTCATCGTGTTCTGCACGGTGACGGGGTGGCGGAAGGGCCGGTTCGTGCAGAAGTCCGAGGCGAAGAAGATTTACCAGCAGGCCCTGCACGGCGAGGTTTGGAGCGCGATCCAGGTGACGACGGCCGCGGCGGTGTGCGCCACGGTGGACCTGCACGTCGGCGGGAAGCTGCCGGCGAGCGGGTTCGTGAAGCAGGAGGACGTGGACTACGCGGCGTTCATCGGCAACCGGTTCGGGAAGCAGTACGACCGCGGCCAGGACGTGCTCGTCCCGGCGACGACGACGTGAGCGACGCCAAAGTCTTGTTCCCTCCCCCCTTGGGGGGGAGGGAACAAAGCCAGCCTCTGGACCGCCCATCGTTTTGGAGACCCACCC
>NZ_JCABYM010000064.1:0-60494 GCF_059499385.1 Limnoglobus sp.
GCCGCCCCCCCGCCCCCCCCCCCCCCCCCCGCGGGGGCCCCCCCCCCCGCCCCCCCCCCCCCCG
Organism: Limnoglobus sp.; assembly: GCF_059499385.1. Lineage (NCBI taxonomy): Bacteria > Pseudomonadati > Planctomycetota > Planctomycetia > Gemmatales > Gemmataceae > Limnoglobus > Limnoglobus sp. The sequence goes on from NZ_JCABYM010000064.1 coordinate 65, forward strand.
CCCGGGCCGCCCCCCCCCCCCCCCCCCCCCCCCGACCTTCCTCCCGCGGTGAGGGTCGCGTCCGCGGCGGGAAGCCCACCCCCCTCCCTAGCCCTCCCCCCCAAGGGGGGAGGGAACAGGAAGGGCCGTCGTGGGGGATGGGCAGCCCTCGTTCTCTTCTTCCTCACGAATGCCGCGTCGGCCGGCGAGGCGGTCGTCGTCGTGCTGCCGGCGAAGGCGGCGGCCGGCACGCCGGTCGTCACCCTCGGCCAGGTCGCGAAGCTACACGGCGGCGACGACAAGCTCCGCGCGAAACTCGCGGCCGTCGATCTGTTCGAGCGAACGAAGAAAGACGCGGCCGTCACCGTCTCCCGGCGGCAGATCGAGATTCGCCTGCAACTGGCCGGGTACACGACGGCCGACGTGCTCGTCGGCGGGGCGGAATCGGTCACCGTCGCCGTCGCGAAGAAGACGGTTCCCGCGGACGACGTGATCTCGGCGGCGAAGAAGGCGCTGCTCGCGCAGTTCCCGGAGAACGGCGACGGGCTGGCGGTCTCGCTCGCCCTGCCGCTCGCGGTGAAGCTGCCGGAAATCGTGGACGCTGACGCGATCGGCATTTCCGCCGTGCCGCACGCCGCGACGGTGAAGCCCGGCCGCGTGCAGATGGACGTAACGATCAAAATCAACGGCGAGACGAAGCTGGCGCACCCGGTCCACTTCGACGTGAAGGCCACGAAGGTCGAGCCGATACTCGTAAAGGCCCGCCAGCCCGTGCGGCTAGTCGTCCGGCAAGGGGCGATGACGTTGGAAGCGACCGGGGAATCCCTGCAAGACGGGCGGGCCGGCGAGACGATTAAGGTTCAGAACGCGGTCACGAAGAAGGCCGTGACCGGCCGCGTGTCCGCGGCCGGGGTGGTCGAGGTCGAACTCGGAGGCCCCCCATGACCCGCTGGCTGCTCGTCCTTCCGCTGGCCCTCGCGGCCGCCGTGCCGATCGCCGCCGACGACATCTGGCAGCGCCGCGACCCGCGGCAGGCGTTCCTGTTCCAGGACAACCGCGCCCGGAACGTCGGCGACATCGTCACCATCATCGTCAACGAGACGACGAACACGAACGAGCGGGAGCAGCGGGCCCTCGACAAGAACAGCAACGCGAACGGGACCGCGAACGTCGGCGGGACGTCGTTCCTGAACTTCACGAACGCCTTCCGCCGCCGGTTCAACGGCGCGGCGCAGCTGACGAGCAACCGCGTCTTCCAGGACCGGATCGCGGCGACCGTCGTGGACATCATGCCGAACGGCAACCTCGTGATCGAGGGCTACCGCAGCCGGGTCGTCTCGACGGAGGAGCGGGTGCTGCGGATGACCGGCATCGTCCGCCAGCAGGACATCGGCAACGGCAACGTGGTGCAGTCGTCGAGCATCGCGAACCTGAAGGTGAGCTACCTCGGCCGCGGCCCGGCGACCCGGACGGTGAACCAGAACTACCTCGGCCGGCTCGTCAACCGCGCCTGGCCGTGGTAGTGGGAAAATGAATTAGCCACAGATGAACACAGAGAACACAGATGAAAACCAAATCATGATTTAGTTTTGATCCGTGTTTATCGGTGCTCATCTGTGGCTAATTGGCTGGGCTATTGAAATGAAGAGTCTGCTTTCAATCTCGATTCTTCTCGCGGCCGCGACGACCGCGTCGGCGCAGGTGCGGATCAAGGACATCACCGAGATCGGCGGCGCGCGGAGCAACCAGCTCGTGGGCTTCGGCCTCGTCGTCGGGTTGGACGGCACGGGCAGCCGGAGCACGTTCACGCAGCAGATCGCCGTGGACATGCTCCAGCGGTTCGGCGTGTCGGCGCAAATCTTCAGCCAGTCGCCGTCGGACGCGGTCATCCGCTCGACCAGCATCTCGGCCGTCATGGTCGTCGCGGACATCGGCCCGTTCGCGCGGGTCGGCGGCCGGCTCGACGTGACCGTCTCGGCCCTCGACGACGCCCGGAGCCTACAGGGCGGCACGCTCGTGTTCACGCCGCTGAAGGGGTCCGACGGGCAAGTGTACGCCACCGCCCAGGGGCCGCTGTCGGTCGGCGGGTTCGCCATCGGCGGCGCGGCCGCGGGCATCCAGAAGAACCAGCTCAACACCGGCCGCATCCCGAACGGCGGCGTGATCGAAAAGGAAGCGCCCGGCAGCTACGTCTGCCGCGGCCGGTCGCAGTTGCTGCTGAAGGACCCCGACTTCAACACCGCCCGGCTGATCGCGAAGGCGATCAACGCGCGGCATCCCTTGTCCGCCCTCGCCGTGGACGCCGGGTCGGTGGACCTCGATCCGGGCATGGACATTACGAAGACGCCGCTTCAGTTCCTGGCGGAGGTCGGGCTGCTCGAAGTGAAGCCGGACGTGCCGGCGCGGGTGGTCATCAACGAGCGGACGGGGACGATCGTGACCGGCGAGAACGTGACGATCTCGGCGACGGCCATCGCGCACGGCAACCTGTTCCTGTCCGTGGCGGAAGCGCCGCTGGTGTCGCAGCCGGCCCCGCTGGCGGGCGGGACGACGGCCGCGGTCCCGCGGACGGCCGTGGGCGCGGCCGAGCAGCGGAGCCGCCTCGTGCCGGTCCCGAAGGCGACGACGGTGGCCGACCTGGCCCGGTCGCTGAACGCGCTCGGGGTGACGCCGCGGGACTTGATCTCGATCTTCCAGGCGCTGAAACAGGCCGGCGCGCTGCACGCGGAGTTGGTGATCCTGTGACAGTCATAGTAGCAGGCACACTCCGTGTGCCGTTTCCTTCCCGCCGCGGGGAGTTCGTGCGAGTCACCGCGGCCGACCATAGTAGTAGGCACACTCCGTGTGCCGTCTCCTCGGCGTGTCGGCGAGTTCGCCCGAGTCGCGGCCGCCGATACCGGACAGCGTGCGAACCCCTCGGCGGGTCGGCGAGTACGTCCGGGTCGCTGCGACCCACAGCAAACGGCACACGGAGTGTGCCTACTACTATGCCACGGCTCGAATCGAAGGTTTGCTGGAACCTGAAATTCCATCTCAACTCCTGAAACCCATGACCCCAACGTCCTCATTCTTGCCCCCCTTCGCCGCCCCCGCCGCCACCGCCACGGGGGGCGGTGCTAAGGTTCCCGCGGCCACCAAGGTCGCGCAGACGGCCCGCGAGTTCGAGGCCACGTTCCTCGGCATGCTGCTGAAGGAAATGCGGCAGACGCTCGACGAGGAGGACGGCGGCCTGTTCCCCGGCGACGCCGGCGACGTGCAGGGCGGCATGTTCGACCTGTTCCTCAGCCAGCACCTGGCGGACGCCGGCGGCGTCGGCCTCGCGGCCGTCATCGAACGACAACTACAACCTCCAGACCATGCCTCCCAGCCCCGCCCCCAGCCACCAGCAGTTGACCGAGCGGCTGCTCGGCCACCTTCGCCATGAGGAATCGCTCCTGCACGTCAGCAAGGAGTGCCTCACCGCCGTCCACCACGCGCTGCGGCAGGGCGACCTGAAAGCCCTCGACGCCGCCCGGCCGCAGCAGGAGCAACTCGCCGCCGACCTCCGCGAAGCATCCCAGGCCCGCGCCCAAGTCGCCGCCGAACTAGCAATCTCCCTCGGCCTGTCGCCACAGAATCCGGCCCTCGGGGACATCGCCGACCGGCTGCCGCTCGCGCCGGGGCGGGAACTTCGCGCCGTGCGGGACGACCTCCGGGCGGCGCTCGGCGAGGTGGTCGAACTTCAGCGGGCGAACGCAAATCTCGTGCAGACCCTTCGATCCTACTTCCGCGGGGTGCTGTCCGGCCTGACGACCCCCGAGGCGTCTTCCACCCGTTACGGCCCGACCGGCGGCCGCCTCCAGACCACCGGCTGAACCCCACCCATGAACGCCCTCACCATCGGCACGGCGGCCCTCGCGGCCGGCCAGCGCGGGCTGGCGGTCACCGGCCAGAACATCGCCAACGCCACCACCCCCGGCTACCGCCGCCAGGGCGTCGTGCTTTCCAACCGCGAGACGGCCGGGCAGGGGACCGGCGTGGACGTGGTCCGCATCTCCCGGTTCGACAGCCCGCCGCTGCGGTCCGCCATCCTCCGCGGGAACAGCGAAGAGGCCGCCACCGCCGCCCGACTCGACGTTCACCGGCAGGTCGAGGCCGCCCTCGGCCAGTCGCCGAGCGACATCGGCAGCGGGATCGCGGACGTGTTCACCAAGCTCGACCGGCTCGGGTCGCGGCCGGCCGACACGGCCGCCCGCCGGGAGTTCCTCGCCGCCGCCGGCGAACTCGCCGGCCGGTTCAACGCGGTCGGGACCGAGATCGGCCAGCTCCGGGCCGACGTGGGCGGGCGGATCGGCCAGGAAATCGACCAGGTCAACGGCCTGACCACCCGGATCGCCGACCTGAACGCCCGGATATACGGCGTCGAAATCCGCGGCGGGACGGCGAACGAACTCCGCGACCAGCGGGACCAGCTCGTGGACGACCTGTCCCGGAAGGTCGATTTCCGGATCGTCGAGCAGCCGTTCGGCGTGGTGAACTTGATCGGCCGGGACACGGCCGTCGTGGTCGGCAGCACCGGCACGCAATTCGAGGCCGCCACGAACGCGGCCGCGCGGATCGAGGTCCGCGTCGCCGGGACGACCGCCCCGGTCCGGTTCGACGGCGGCGCGGTCGGCGGGCTGCTCGAGACGTACAACGTCGAACTCCCCGCGACGCAGGGCCGGCTGGACGACCTCGCCCGGCAGTTCGTCGGCAAGCTGGACCAGGCCCAGGCCACCGGCCTCGGCACGACCGGCCCGCTGACGCAACTCGTCGGCACCCGGCCGGTGGCCGACCCGGCCGCCCCGCTCGCGACGCAGAACCTGGACCTCCCAATTCAGAACGGCCGGCTGACGATCAGCCTCACGAACACGGCGACCGGCGGCCGGACGAACGCGGACATCGCCATCGACCCGGCGACGCAGAGCCTCAACGACGTGGCCGCCGCGATCACCGCCGGGACCGGCGGGCAGGTGACGGCCACGGTGGACACGCCGGCCAACGTCCTGCGGTTCCAGGCGGCCGCCGGGTTCGCGTTCGACTTCGCCGGCCGCGTGCCGACGACCCCGCCGACGAACGCCCTGACCGGGACCAGCACGCCGACGCTCGACGGCGCGCTCGACGGGACCGGCAGCGAGAACTTTACCTTCAACGTCGTCGGCGGCGGCACGGTCGGCACCACGGCCGGGCTTCAGCTCGAAGTCCGCGACGCGGCGAACGCCGTCGTCAACACGCTGAACGTCGGCGACGGGTACACGCCCGGCGCGCCGCTGGCCGTCGGCAACGGCCTGTCCGTCCGGCTGTCCGCCGGCACGCTGACCGGCGGCAGCTTCGCCACCCCGGCCGAGGGGACGGCGGACACCGCCAACGTCCTCTCCGGCCTCGGCGTCGGCGGCCTGTTCGCCGGGACGAGCGCCACGAGCATCCGCGTCCGCCCGGAGGTGGCGGCGAACCCCGCCCTCGTCGCCGTCGGCCGCAACGGGCAGCCCGGCGACACGTCGAACCTGCAACGGCTCGCCGCGCTGCGGTCGGCCCCGGCGTTCGGCCCGCGGTCCTTCAGCCAGGAGGCGTCCGACATCGCCGCGACCGTCGGCACGGGCATCCGCGCCCTGGACGACCGGCAGACGACGCAGACGAACATCGTGCAGAACCTGTTCGCCCAGGAGCAGGCCGTCGGCGGCGTGGACGTGAACGAGGAAGTGGTGAAGCTGCTCGACTTCCAGCGGATGATCGAGTCGGCCGCCCGGTACATGGGCGTCGTGAACGAGGCCCTCGACGAGATCGTGAACATCGTGCGGTAAGCCGAGGTCAGAGGTCAGGAAACTAAAAACCGGATTCCTTCGATAAAGTCTTTGCTGACTTCTGACTTCTGACCTCTGACCTCTGACCTCTGACCTCTGACCTCTGACCTTCATGAATATCCGAGTCACCGCCCAGGCGCAGACGGCCGCGACGATCGCGAACCTCCGGCGGCAGTCGGCGGCGCAGGCGAAGTTCCAGGACCAGGTCGCGTCCGGCACGAAGGTCAAGGCCGCGTCCGACGACCCGATCGCGTTCGCGGCCCTGACGCAGGCGAAGGCGGCCGGCCGGGCGTTCGCGGCCACGCTGGAGGTCGCCGCCGAGGCGACCGGCGGGCTGAATGCGTCCGTGTCCGCCCTGCTCGACGGCAACCAGGTCTTGACGCGGGCGAAGCAACTCGCCATTACCGGGGCCGACGCCGGGACCGACCCCGCCGCCTTCGAGGGGCTGGCGCTGGAAGTGGACTCGCTGATCGACCGGTTCCTGGAATCGGCGAACGCGCAATACGACGGGGACTACCTGTTCGGCGGCGACGCGACCACGACGCCGCCGTACCGGGTGAGTGGCACGAATGGACAGGGGCGGCCGACCGCAGTCACATATGACGGATCGGCCACCCCTGCCCAGACGCCGCTCGGCGGCGGGCAGGCCGTCGAAACGCGGGCGGCCGGCCCGGCCGTCTTCCAGCAGGCCGGCGCGGACGCCTTCCGCGCGCTCATCCAGCTCCGCGACACGTTCCGCGACACCACCCTGACCGACTCCCAGAAGACCGCCGCCGTCGGCCAGCGGCTGGCCGAGGTCGATGCCGCCCGGACCGCCCTCGGCGAGGCGATCGGCACGCAGTCGGCGGCCCTGAGCGGGCTGGACGCGGTGACGACCCGGCTGCAGGACATGAGGCTGGCCGCGAACGCCCGGACGAACGACCTGGAGGTGACCGACTTCGCGGACGCCGTGGTGCGGATGAAGCAGGAGGAGGCCGCGTACCAGGCGACGCTGAACGTGGCCGCGTCGCTCGTCCCACCGAGCCTGTTCGACTTCGTCCGGTAAGCCCGCCCGGTCGCGGCCTCGTAGGGCGGGTCAAGGCTTTGCGCCGACCCGCCGCGACCCAGGCTGTTGAGCGTATCTCCGATGTGGTTGTGTTCCCCCGGCGGGTCGGCGCAAAGCCTTGACCCGCCCTACCTCGCCCGCTGAAGCGCCAGGTCGAGCGCCTGCAGGAACCGCGACCGGTCCTTCTTCGAGAAGCTCGGGTTCGCCCCCTTGATCTCCCCCGCGTCCCGCAAATAAGCGTTGAGGTCGCGCATCGCGAGCGCCGACCCGATCGTGTCGGCGGTGAACGCTTCTCCCGTCGGGTTCAGCACCCGGCAGCCCTTCTCCAAGCACCGGGCGGCGAGCGGGATGTCGGCGGTGACGACGATGTCGCCGGCCGCCGCCCGTTCGACGATCCAATCGTCCGCCGCGTCCGCCCCGGCCGCGACCACGACCTGTTGCACGGTAGGCCCGACGATCGGCCGCAGCCCGTTGTTGCTGACGAACGTGACCGGCACGCCGTACCGCGTCGCCACGCGGGCGGCCTCGTCCTTGACCGGGCAGGCGTCGGCGTCCACGAAGATTTGGATCGACATTGAGAGGGCCATGAAGGAAGTGTATCAGCCGTCGAGCGGCATCCCGCACGCCCGCAGCAGCGTCTCCTGCACGGCGCGGTCGTGGGCGTAGGGGAAGTCGGTCGCCTTCTCGCCGCGGACGACGCGGGCCATGTCGGCCGCGTCGTCCACGTACCGGACGTACTTCGGGAACTTCACCTCTTGCACGCCCTTCTTGTACGCCCCGCGGGGCTTCGCCAGGGCCACCCGCGCGGCCGGGTTGTCGAGCGGCTGAACGTGGAACGTGCCTTCCGTCCCGCACACGACGAGGTGCCGCCGGTCGCCGCCCTCGACCTCCAGGGCGGTCGAGCGGACCGTGGCCGTGGCCTTCGGGTACGCCAGCACGGCGAGTGTGTTGTCGAGCAGCCCGTCGGCGAGCGGCGACGTGTGCCGGTGGAACCCGACGACCTCCTTCGGCGGGCCGAGGACGCCGAGGACGAGGTCCAGGACGTGGCAGCCGAGTTCGAACATCATCCCGCCCTTGAACGCGGCGAGCGGCTTGCGGCCGGCCGCGTCGATCACCTTGCTCATGACGGCGTGGACCTCGAACACGTCGCCGAGCCAGCCGTTTTTCAAGAACTCGCGGAGCAGCACGACGGCCGGGTTGTACCGGTACATGTACCCCATCTGCACGAGCAGCTTCTGCCCCGCGGCGGCGTCCAGGATGCGGCGGAACTGCGGGAGCGACTCGCCGGCCGGCTTGTCGATGTGGACGTGCTTGCCGGCCGCGACGCACGCCTCCGCGTTGTCCAAGAGGTCGCGGACGTGCGTTTCGACGAGGACGGCCTGCAACCCCGGCGTGGCGAGCAGCTGGTCGCGGGTGAGCCACGGCAGGCCGCGGTAGGCGGGCAGGTTCTCGGCGCGCTTACGCAACTCCGCGTCCGGCTCGACGACGCCGACGACCTCGTAGTCCGGCGAAACGCGGTAGGCGGCGAGCTTCGTGGCGTGGGCGTGGCCGACGCCGATCTGCCCGACCTTGATCCGGGGCCTCTCGGCGGCGCGGGCGAGGGCGGCCGTCCCCGCGACGGCGACGAACGTGCGGCGGCGCATGGCGCGGGCCTCGTGACGGGTGGGTTCTCCCCTCCCCAGATTACGGACGTGGGGGCCGGAAGGCCCGCCGTCACCGCGGCAGGTACGGCCCGGCGAACTCCGTCCCGGTCCGCGGGACGGCCTGCTCGTTCCGCAGCACGGCCGGCGGCTGCGTCCGCCACCCGTCGCCGACGCCGCCCTGGAGGCCGACCCGGTAGCCCTCGGCGTACAGCTTCCGCTGCTCGGCCGGGTCGAACGACAGCGCCCCGCCGCTCGCGTCCTGGTAGTCCTGCCGCAGGGCCGTGAACTGGAAGTTCATCCCGGTGAGCAGCGACAGCGTGTAGATGCGGATCAGGTCGTTCTGCGTCATCGCGGAGATGAGCGACGACACCGAGTTGCCGAGGATGCCCAACAGCGTCGGGGTCACGCACTTCGGGTCGGCGTACACCTTCCCGGAAATGATCGTGTAGATGTTCGACCCGGCCAGCGGCCGCGGGCCGGCCGCCAACTGCTCTTGCGGGATGTTCAGGTGCGCCAGCCGGATGAACACCTCGCTCGACACGCCGCCGTCCACGTGCAGCTCGGTGTACGTCTTCCCGTTGATCGTCACGTCGAACTTCTCCGGCGGGAACTGGCCGGGCACGGCCGTCGCCGCCACCAGGATTTTGCAGATCAGCTCCCGGCGGTCCGGCCGGTCGGACGCGGCGATCGCCCCCACGTCCCAGACGGCCAGCCGCTTCGTGTCCAGGTTCGTCGTGCCGAGGAGCAGCCGCCGGCCCGATGCGTGCGCCGCCGCCAGGTCGGCGACGACCTCGTCCGACACGGCCTCCCGGATGCCCTGCCGGAGCGGGGCGTTGGACGCGAACGAGCTGGTCAACAGCGCGACGAGGATCGGCTTGCGGCGGTAGATGTCCCGCTCCGTCGCGTTCAGGTAGTACCGCTCCAGCACGCCGTCGTACTGCGGGCCGAGGAACGCGAACAGGGCGACGAGCGACCCGGTGCTGACGCCGGTGACCACGTCGAACGTCGGCCGGTTGCCGGCGGCCGTCCACCCGGTCAGCACGCCGACGGAGTACGCCCCGTACTTGCCGCCGCCGGAGATGGCCAGCACGTTGTACTTCTTGTTCGCCGGGTTCGGCGGCGGGGCGTTCGCCTGGAGCCGGTCGGCGAGCGCCTGGAACACGTCCGGCGGCGGGGCGAAGTACGGCCCGCCGTTGGTGTTCTCGCAGAACGCCTCCGGGCACGCGGGGGCGCAGTTCCGTTCCCGCTGGACGAGGTGGCAGCCGGCCAGCGCCACCAGCAGCGCGACGGCCGCGCCCCTTGAAATGCGCCGCGAGAGTCCGAAACTTTCCTCGGTCCATCCTCTCGCAACATGTTGAGGCAGTCTGTCCATGAGCAATACGGCGTCCCGGGGTCGGTTGGCGATCGTGGTCGGCGGCGGTCCCGCCCCCGGCATCAACGGCGTCATCTCGTCCGTCACCATCGAGGCCATCAACCAGGGCCTCGACGTGTACGGCGTCCGCGACGGGTTCTCCGACCTCATCAACGGCGACACCGGGCGGGTGAAGCCGCTGACCATCGCCGAGGTCGCCCAGTACTACACCCGCGGCGGGTCGATGCTCGGCACCGCCCGCACGAACCCGGCGAAGAAGGACGCGGACATGGCCAACGTCCTCGCCGCGTTCGACAAGATGGGCGTCGGCTACCTGGTCACCGTCGGCGGCGACGACACCGCATTTAGTGGGAGCCAGGTGTATAAACGGGCCGGCGGCAAAATCAAGTGCGTTCACGTCCCGAAGACGATCGACAACGACTTGCCCCTCCCCCCCGGCATCCCCACCTTCGGGTTCGAGACGGCCCGCCACCACGGCGTCGGCCTCGCCCGCAGTTTGCACGAAGATGCGAAGACGACCGGCCGGTGGTACATCATCATCAGCATGGGCCGCGCCGCGGGCCACCTCGCCCTCGGCATCGGCAAGGCGTCGGCGTCCGCGATCACGATCATCTCCGAAGAGTTCGGCGGCAAGAAGATCACCCTGGACCACGTCTGCGACCTCGTCATCGGCGCGATGCTCAAGCGGCGAGCGCAGGGCAAGAAGTACGGCCTCGCGATCCTGTCCGAGGGGTTGCTCGAGAACATCGGCGAGGACGGGCTGAAGGCCGCGCTCGGCGACGAGCTGAGCCGGTACGGCGAGGTCGAGCGGGACGACCACGGCCACCTGCGGCTGGGCGAGATCGAGTTCGGCCGGCTCATCAAGAACCGGGTGAACAAGCGGCTGAAGGAACTCGGCGTGAAGGTGACGATCATCGACAAGGACATGGGGTACGAGCTGCGGTGCGCCGACCCGATCCCGTTCGACGCCGAGTACACGCGGAACCTGGGGTACGGGGCGGTGAAGTTCCTGATGTCCAAGGACGCGGAGCAGTTCGGGGCGATCGTGAGCTTCGTCGGCGGGAAGATGGTGCCGCTGAAGTTCGAGGACATGATCGACCCGCAGACGCTGCGGATGCGGCCGCGGCTGGTGGACGTGACGAGCGAGAACTACGAGTGCGCCCGCCGGTACATGATCCGGCTGGAGCCGACGGACTTCACGGACGCGACGAAGCTGAAGAAGCTGGCCGACGTGGTGAAACTGACGCCCGAGCAGTTCCGCGAGAAGTTCGAGTATTTGGTGAAGTAGGGGTTATCCATTTTGCATTTTTCATTTCGCATTTTTGCATTGGTTCGATCATTTCGGACCAGTGCAAAGTGTGAAATGAAAAGTGCGAAATGACGACCGCATCTCCGAGCGTCCGCCATGCGTCAACTCGTCTTGCCGCGGACGCAGCCCGTCGCCGACCTCGCGCTCAGCCCGGACGGGCAGACGCTGGCGGTGGCACAGCGGGGCGGCTTGCTCCTGTGTGACCCATTCGACGGGCGGGTGAAGCTAGAATTTCGTGGGAACTATTCCCGGCTTCAATTCCGCGAGGACGGCCGATGGCTGCTCGCCGCGAATCCGGGGGCCGTCGTAGTGTCGTTCGAGGGGGATCGGCCGCGGGAGATACACGTCCACAGCAACGAATACATTCATCACGGCCGGTTCGGGCTTGATGAGACGATCACTTTACACTGTTCCCAGTCCCGGCGCACCCTGCGGCTCCCGAACGAGGGAGAAACCTACGGTTATGACATTCACGCCTACGAAATAAATTGGAATGCGTTCCCCCGCCCCGATCCTACCCACGTCTTTTATTGCTTTGGGCTTATTGATGAACACATACACATCGGATTCGAGATGCGGGTACGCGGAGAAGATTTCGTACTTGTGATTGTTGACCGGAGTAAGGGCCGGTTAATCGCGAGGGTGGATTCGCCCAACCAGTTCATCTTCAATCCGAACGGGCCACACTTCCGCCAGTCCGCCGATTGGCTCGCCCTTAGCAGCAATCGCGAACTCACGATCTGCAACGGGTCTGACCTCGGTTCACTCGTCGCACCGACTCGCGAGCCGCGTCGCCGCAGCCTGTTAGAGACCGTTCGCGAAACCCTTCTCGGCCCGTCCGCGGCGACGCTCCACGACCAGCGCTACGGCCACCTCCCCACGCTCCGGCCGCGGCATCGGCTGCCGGCCGTCGGCACGCCGCCGGTCGATCCGCTGCCGGTCGCGTTCCTGCCGGACGGGTCGGCGTTCCTCTGCCGCGGGGCCGGGGCGACGGTCGAACTCCGCGACACGGCCACCGGCCGGGTGCGGACCAGCTGGCAGTTCCAGCGGGCGTGGCCGCGGGTGCTCGCTGTCGCGCCGGACGGCCTCACCGCGATGGCCGCCGTCCGCGGCGGGACCGTCGTGTTCTGGGATTTGGAATAATTTCCCGGCAAGTCGCGAACCTCGCGGCGTTCGCCCGCGTCCTATTCGCACACCAACGGGGTCCGGCCATGTGGAATCAACGCACGAGCCAGTTCGACCAACCTCCCATCGGGTAGTCCCGCGCCAATCGTCGCACACCGCACGACGGCCGAGCCTCCCGACCTGGGACGCTCGGCCGTCGGTGCTTTTTTGCTCACAGTGGTGTGGCCTAACGGTAAGGCGGCTCTCTGTTAAAGAGTCGGATGCTGGTTCGAATCCAGCCACCACTGCTTCGATCGCGGAACTCGGAACGCGGAGTGTGGAATGCAAAACCGGTCCAGGGTGGCGGGTTTCCATTCCGCGTTCCGCGATCCGCGGTCCGCGCTCCAAACACGGGGATCGGCTAACGGTAGGCCCGCGGACTCTGAATCCGCCGGTGAAGGTTCGAATCCTTCTCCCCGTACTGGAATAGTTGGGAGTTGATGGTTGGTAGTTGGTAGTCCGAAGCCGCAATCGGTCTCGCTCCCTGCTTCGGACTATCAACTACCAACCATCAACTCCCAACTGCTTCGGAGTCGTCCAACGGTAGGACCCCGCGCTTTGAACGCGGCGATGCTGGTTCGAGTCCGGCCTCCGGAACTGTCACGACCCTCACGGCGAGCCTCCGGGTGACGCGGCCTCACGGCCCGCCCCGGAGGCTCGGCCATTTCTCGGCCGCCCGCGCGGTATCATGACCCTCCTCACGGCCCGGAGGCGGTCATGCGGTGGTCGGTGGCGCTGGCCACGTTCAACGGCGGCAAGTACCTCGCCGCCCAGCTCGCGTCGGTCGCCGCCCAGACCCGGCTGCCGGACGAGTTGGTCGCGTGCGATGACGCCTCTACCGACGACACCGTCGGCATTCTCGAACGCTTCCGGGCGACGGCCCCGTTCCCGGTTCACGTTCACGGCAACCCGACGACGCTCGGCCCGACGCGGAACTTCGACCGGGCCGTCGCGCTCTGCACCGGGGACGCGATCGCGCTGTGCGACCAGGACGACGAGTGGTTGCCGGAGAAGCTCGCCCGGTTCGACGCGGCGCTGGCCGACTGGAGAATCGGACTGGTGGCGGCCGACCTCGACCTGATCGACGCGGACGGGAAGCCGCTTGGCCGGCGGATGTGGTCTGAGGTTCCGTTCACCCCGGCGATGCGGGCGGAAGCGGAGGCCGGCTTCGGCCCGCGGCTGTGGCTGCGCGGCAACACCGTCACCGGGGCCGGGATGGCGTTCCGCGCCGACTTGCGGGGAGTGCTGCAACCGTTCCCGCCGGCGTGGGACCACGACGCCTGGGTCGCGTTCGCGACGGCGGCCGTCACGGGCGTGCGGTTCCTGCCGGAGCCGCTGACGCGCTACCGCGTCCACCCGCAGCAGCAGATCGGCATCGAGCCGCGCGGCGTCGGGCGGCAGGTCCGGTCGGCCCGGCGGCGCGCCGCGGCGGACCTCGCGAAGGCGGCTGTTTGTTTCGACGCGGCCCTTCACCGGCTGAACCAATTCCCCGGTCGGTTGCGCGACCCGGAGTTGTTGGGGCACGTCCGGAACAAGGCGGCGTTCATGCGCGTCCGGCAGCGGATGCACGAGGGCGGGCGGTTCGGGCGGGTCGTCCCGGCCGTGCGGGAACTGCTGGCCGGGAACTACGCGCGGTACGGCCGCGGGTGGAAGGGGTTCGCTGCGGACGTGCTCCTGTAGCGCGGTTCCCCTTGACGGCGTTCGTTCAAACGCGGTACTCCGTACCGCCATGCGAATCAGCACCCCGGTGTCCGTGGTCGTGCCGTGCTTCAACGAGCAGGCCGTCCTGCCCGCCCTGTACGAGCGGCTGACGGCCGCGTGCGCGCGGCTCCACACGGACTACGAGATCGTCCTCGTCAACGACGGGTCCCGCGACGGCACCTGGCAGGTGATGTGCGAACTCGCGTCGTTCGACCCGCGGCTGGTGTGCGTCAACCTGTCCCGCAACTACGGCCACCAGCCGGCGCTGTCGGCCGGGCTGAGCGAGTGCTCCGGCGAGGCCGTGCTGGTGATCGACGCCGACCTGCAAGACCCGCCGGAGCTTCTCCCCGAGATGCTCGCCGTCATGCGGCGGGAAGGGGCGGACGTGGTGTACGGCCGCCGTACCTCCCGCGCCGGCGAGCCGTGGTTGAAGCGGGTCGCGTCGCACGCCTACTACCGCGGCCTCGTGTGGCTGGCGGACGTGCCGATCCCGCCGGACGCGGGGGACTTCCGCCTCCTGTCACGCCGCGTCGTGGACGGCCTCTTGGCGATGCCGGAACGCCAGCGGTACGTCCGCGGCCTCGTGAGCTGGCTGGGGTACAAGCAGGTCCCGTTCGACTACCACCGTCAGCCGCGGGCGGCGGGGAAGTCGAACTACAACTTCCGCCGGCTGGCCGCCCTCGCGTGCGCCGGCGTCACCGGGTTCTCGACGCGGCCGCTGACGCTCGCCCTGCGCGTCGGCGGGCTGTGCCTGCTCGCGGCGCTCATCACCCTCGTGGCCGCTTTGTACGCATGGGCGAACGGCCCCCTTCCCGTCACCGGGTTGCTCGCGGCACTGATGCTCTTCCTGTCCGGCGGGCAGTTCCTGGCGCTCGGCGTAATCGGCACGTACCTCGGCCAGATGCACGCCGAGGTCCGCGGCCGGCCGCTGTACGTCGTCGATCGCATTGTCCGCAACTCCGCGTCGGCCGTCGTCCGGCCGGGGAACCGCCTCCCGACCGCGGCCTGACCGGTCGCAAGAACGGCGGCGGTTCTTACAATTCCCCGCATGAAGTACGCCATCATCATCCCGGACGGGTGCGCCGACGAACCGGTGGCCGCGCTCGGCGGCCGCACGCCGCTGCAGGCCGCGAACATCCCGAACATGGACCGCGTCGCGAAGCTCGGCCTCGTCGGGCTGTCGAACAACGTCCCGCCGACGCTCACCCCGGCGTCGGACGTGGCCACCCTCTCGCTGTTCGGGTACGACCCGCTCAAGGTCTACACCGGCCGCGCCCCGCTCGAAACCGCCGCGATGGGCATCACGCTCGGGCCGAACGACTGGGCGATCCGGTGCAACCTCGTCCACGTGCCGGACGGCCACATGCGGGACTTCACCGCCGGGCACATCTCCAGCGAAGACGGCGGGCCGCTGATCCGCGAGCTGCACAAGCACCTCGGCGGGAAGGAAGTCGCCGGCGGCGTCCTCGAGTTCCACCCCGGCGTGCAGTACCGCAACATCCTCGTCTGGCGCGGCAAGTCGAGCGAGGCCCCGTTCGTCGGATTGAAAACGCAGGCCCCGCACGACGTGCCGGACCAACCGGTCGAGAAGTACCTTCCCCAGGGGCCGGGCGGCGAGATTCTGAAGGAGCTGATGGAGGCGAGCAAGCCGATCCTCGCGAATCACCCCGTGAACCAGAAGCGGATCGCCGAGGGGAAAAAGCCGGCGACGCAGGTGTGGCTGTGGGGCCAGGGGAAGGCCCCGGTGGTTCGACCGTTCCAGGAACTCTACGGCAAGCGCGGGGCGATCATCTCGGCCGTGGACCTCGTCCGCGGCGTCGGGCAGCTCATCGGCTGGGGGCGGATCGACGTGCCCGGCGCGACCGGCTACCTCGACACCGACTACGCCGCGAAGGGGCGGTACGGCGTCGCGGCGTTGAAAGATTACGACCTGGTGTGCGTCCACGTCGAGGCCCCGGACGAGGCGTCGCACGAGGGGAAGGCGGACGAGAAGGTGAAGGCGCTCGAGCGGATCGACGAGCACATCGTCGGGCCGCTCCTGGAGGCCCTGCCGAAGCACGGCGACTGGCGCATCCTGGTGGAACCGGACCACCGGACGACGCTAAAGACGCGCGCCCACGCCTACGGCGCGGTCGCGTTCGCCGCGGCCGGCACGGGCGTCCCGGCGGGCGGGCAGAGTAGTTACGATGAAGTTTCCGCGTCGAACGGCCCGCGGAGCTTTGATCCGGGCTGGGAATTGATGAAATGGTTCCTGGGCTGATAGTAGTAGGCACACTCCGTGTGCCGTCTGCTGTCGGCCGCGGCGACTCGGGCGAACTCGCCGGGCGCATGAACGAGACGGCACACGGAGTGTGCCTACTACTCTGGGTTACCACCAACTCCGTGCCGGCCTCCGCGACGGGAAGGAGACGGCACACGGAGTGTGCCTACTACTTTGAGACCCCTCCCCATGCCCCGCGTCACGCTCCTCGCCTCCGTCTTCGCCCTCGCCGTGCTCGTCGCGGCCGTGCGGCCGACCCGCCACACCCGCGCCGAGGACGCCGCCGCCGGCAAGCTGCCGGTCAAGCTCGCCGTCGTCCTCGTGTTCGACCAGATGCGGGGCGACTTCGTCGAGAAGTGGCGGCCGCTGTTCGGGGCCCGCGGGTTCCAGCGGGTCCAGAACGGCGGGGCGTGGTTCGCGAACTGCTACTACCCCTACGCGAGCACCAGCACCGGGCCGGGGCACGCCGCGATCCTCAGCGGGGCGACGCTCGACAAGACCGGCATCATCAACAACGAGTGGTACGACCGCGCCGCCGCCCAGCAGGTGTACTGCGCCGGGTCCGACCGGTACGAGTTCGTCCCCGCCCCGCCGCCGGCCGCCCCGACGACGAGCGCCAAGCAGGACGAGACGGCGAAGAAGCCGAAGGCCGTCGGCAACCCGGACCGGATGCTCGCCGAGACGGTCGCGGACGTGCTGAAGCGGACGCACCCGGCGGGCAAGGTGTTCGGCCTGTCGCTGAAGGACCGGTCCGCCATCCTGCCGTGCGGCAAGAAGCCGGACGGCGTGTTCTGGTTCACCGGCAAGTTCGTCACGTCCACGTACTACACGGACGCCGTGCCGTACTGGGTGGCCGCGTTCAACGCCTCCGGGCTGGCCGAGCGGTGGTTCAACAGGCCCTGGGAGAAGGCGCGGCCGGGGCTGAACTACGCCGCGTACAGCGGCCCGGACGACGTGAAGGCGGAGAGCAGCGCGAACGGCCGGACGACCACGTTCCCGCACAAGATGACCGGCGGCAAGGACAAGGTTCAGAAGGAGTACTACGACGCGCTCGCGAACTCGCCGATGGGCAACGAGCTGCTCCTCGCGTTCGCGCGGACGTGCATCCAGGCCGAGCGGCTGGGGCAGGACGACGCGCCGGACCTGCTCGTCGTCAGCTTCTCGTCGAACGACCTGATCGGCCACACGTTCGGCCCGGACTCGCAGGAGGTGCTGGACGTGACGCTGCGGTCCGACGACGTGCTGGCGAACCTGCTGGACTACCTGGACGCGACCGTCGGCGTCGGCAACTACTCGGTGACGATCTCCGCCGACCACGGCGTCTGCCCGCTGCCGGAGGTCGCCGCCGCGACGCTCCCGGAGGCGAAGGACGCGACGCGGGTGAGCGTCGTCAAGCTGATGGTCGGGGCCGAGTCGATGCTCCGGGCGAAGTTCGGCAAGCCGGTCGGCCCGGAGGAGAAGGCCGAGGACCTCGGCGACGAGGCCAAGGCGTCGAAGGGCAAGGCCGGGCTGTGGATCGAGGCCGTGCCCGCGCCGTGGATTTACCTGAATGCCCGGCAGGTGGAGGCGAAGAACCTGGACCGCAAGGTGGTGGCGAAGGAGCTGGCCGACTGGCTGAAGCGGCAGCCGGGCATCCAGACGGCGTACACGGCCGACGAGATCGCGACGACCGCGAACCCGAGCGAGCAGTTGCGGCTGGTGCAGCGGTCGTTCGTGCCGGACCGGGCCGGGGACGTGTACGTCGTGCTGAAGCCGTACCACCTGATCGGCGACCCGCTGAAGGCGAAGGGGACCAGCCACGGCACCCCGCACCTATACGACCGCCACGTCCCGCTGATGGTGTTCGGCCCCGGCGTCGCGCACGGCCGACTCACGGAGGGCGTCACGCCGCAGCACACGGCCGCGATCGTGTCGCACTTCCTCGGCCTGCCGAAGCCGAAGGATGCGATGTACGACGTGCCTTCGACCTTACTCGCCCGTTGACGGGTTTTTCCATGTTCCTTTCTTCCCAAATCCTCGGCCGCGTCCACGTGGTGCGCGGCGACATCACGAAGCTGGCCGTGGACGCCATCGTCAACGCGGCGAACGAGTCGCTACTCGGCGGCGGCGGGGTGGACGGCGCGATCCACCGGGCGGCCGGGCCGGAGTTGCTCGCCGCGTGCCGCGCGCTCGACGGCTGCCGGACCGGGCGGGCGAAGGCCACCCGCGGCTACCGGCTGCCGGCGAAGCACGTCATCCACACCGTCGGCCCGGTGTACGCCGACGGCCGGTCCGGGGAGCCGGACCTGTTGCGGTCGTGCTACGTCGAGAGCCTGAAGCTGGCGAAGGAACTCGGGGTGGCGTCCGTGGCGTTCCCGTGCGTCTCGACCGGCGTGTACGGCTACCCGAAGGCGGCGGCGTGCGCCATCGCCGTGGACGCCGTGCTGGAGTGGCTGGCGGCCAACGACGTGCCGAAGCAGGTGACGTTCTGCTGCTTCGGCGCGGACGACGAGCAGTTGTACCGCGACCGGCTCGCGGCCGTGTGACGTGGGCAGAATGTGGACGCCGGTGGGCACATAGTAGTAGAGGCACACTCCGTGTGCCGTCTGCTGTCGGCCGCGGAGACTCGGGCGAACTCCCCGCGGCATGAAGGAGACGGCACACGGAGTGTGCCTACTACTATGTCGGCACGCATCGTGCATTTCCCCGGCCGACGCGATACCATATCCGCACGAGGAGAACCCATGACCCGCACGTTGCTCGCGCTCGTTCTCGCCGCCGTCGGCCCGCCGCTGTTCGCGCAACAGGAGCCGCCGAAGGGCGAGGAGCTGCCGCCGGCCCCGAAGGCCGACGCGAAGTCCGAACTCACCGCCCTCCAGCCGGACAAGTCGCTGTACCTGGAGAAGAAGCCGGACGGCTCCCGCCGCGTCCTGGTCGTCGCGGAAGTCTGCCTCCGCGAGGGGCCGCTCGAAGTCTTCGTCACCAAGAAGGGGACGAAGGAGCACGAGTCGATTCTGCGAATTTCCCAGGACGCGCGGTTCATCCACGCGGCCCTCGAAGCGGCCGGGGCGAAGGTCGGCACGCCGGTGCAGTTCGTGAACCCGAAGACGATGGAGGACGACTACAAGGCCGCGACCGGGCCGGTCATCAAGGCGACCGTCCACTACACGAAGGACGGCAAGGCCCACACGCACGCGGCCCAGGAGTGGGTGACGAACAAGAAGACGAAGAAGCCGATGACCGACGACTGGGTGTTCGCCGGCGGGCGGTTCATCAAGAACCCGGACGCGCCGAACGCGCCGCCGTTCTACAGCGCGAACAACGGCGTCGTGCTCGGGCTGTCCAACGACTACGACGCGATGCTCGACCTGCCGGTCCAGGTGACAAAGGACGACGCCTTCCTGATCTACGAGGCGCGGACGGAAAAGATTCCGCAAATCACGTCGAAGGTGTGGCTGATCCTGGAGCCGGAGGCGGCGAAGAAGAAGTGACCGCCATCGAAACCCACCGCTTGCAAGCCGTCGATTACTTCCGCGGTTTGCAGGACCGCATCTGCGACCGGCTGTCGGCCCTCGACGGCACGGCGTTCCGCGAGGACGCCTGGGACCGCGACGGCGGCGGCGGCGGGCGGTCTCGCGTCCTCGAGAACGGCAACGTGTTCGAGAAGGCCGGCGTCAACTTCTCCGAAGTGTTCGGCGAGATGGACCCGCAGTTCGCGAAGCACCTGCCCGGCGACGGGACGCGGTTCACCGCCGCCGGGGTGTCGCTCGTGCTGCACCCCCGCAGCCCGCTCGTGCCGACGGTCCACGCGAACTTCCGGTTCCTGACGAAGGGCGACGCCGCGTGGTTCGGCGGCGGCGGCGACCTCACCCCGTACTACCCCTTCAAGGAAGATGTCGTCCACTTCCACCGCACGTGGAAGGCGGTGTGCGACAAGCATGCGGCCGTCGCGAACCACGCGAAGATGAAGCACGACTGCGACGAGTACTTCTTCCTCAAGCACCGGAACGAACCCCGCGGCGTCGGCGGCATCTTCTTCGACTACCTCGGGACCGGCGCGGACCGCGACACCGTGTTCGCGTTCGTCCGCGACGCGGGGGATGCGTTTTTGGAGAGCTACGTCCCGATCGTGGAGCGGCGGCGGGGGCTGGCGTGGACGCCGGAGCAGCGGGCGTTCCAGGAGTACCGCCGCGGGCGGTACGTCGAGTTCAACCTCGTGTACGACCGCGGCACGACGTTCGGGCTGCGGACGAACGGCCGGGTCGAGAGCATCCTGATGAGCCTGCCGCCGGTGGTGCGGTACGTGTACGACTACCGGCCCGCGGCCGGGACGCCGGAGGCGGAGCTGACCGACTACTGGCTCAAGCCCCGCGACTGGGCGGGCGGCGGGGCCTGAACCGGCCCGATGCCCAGCGCCTCGATCCGGCGGCCGAGGCGGGTGCGGAACACGCCGAGCAACGCCGCCGCCTCCGTCTGGTTGCCGTTCGCCCGCCGCAGCGCCATCGCGATCAGCCGCTTCTCCACGGCCGTGAGAACCTCGTCCAAGTTCAACTTCCGCTCCGGCGGCGGGGCCGGGTTCGCCGCGATCAACGCCCGCTCCCGCACGTACCGCGGCAGGTGCGCCACTGACACCGGGGTGTCACCCGCGCGCACGGCGGCGGCCGTCAGCGTCTCGACGAGTTCGCGGAAGTTCATCGGCCACGGGTAGGCCCGCAGCACCGGGAACACGTCCGGCGACACGCTCACCGATAACTGCGCGACGATCAGCGGCAGGTCGTCGAGTCGGTCCCGCAGCGGCGGTAGATGCAGTTCCAGCACGGAAAAATCGGTCTGAAATTCCTCCCGCAGCCGGCCCGCCGCCACGTCCACGGCCGCCGTGTTCGTCGAAGAACAAATCAACCGCGGCGGGTGCGGTGCGGTCCGCACCCAGTCCGCGAGTCGCTGTTGCAGGTCGCGGGGAAGCGCGGCCGGCGACTTCAGCAACAGCGTGCCGACCTTCCCGCTCGCGGCCAGGCCGCCGTGGCCGAACAGAAGTGCGTCGATCAGGTACGGCTGAAGTCCGGCGCAGTCGCACGCCAGGAACGCCCGCTCGCGGAGCGGCGAGTTGTGGTGGACGACGCGGGCGGCCTTCTCCTTGCCGCCGCCGGGTTCGCCGACGATCCAGACCGGGGCCGTCGTCTGCGCCGCGAGCCGGAGTTGGTTCAACAGCCGCTCGCCGGCCGGGGTGTCGCTCGCGAGCCGGTCGAAGTTGAACGCGGCGGCGTGCCGGTCGCGGGCGGCGGCGACGGCGGCGGGCAGCTTCTTCGCGGGAACCGCCGGCTGCGGCTGCACCACGTCGATGACGCCTATGAACCCGCTCGCGCCGTCGGCGGCGGTCAGCGGAACGAACGTGATGTCCCACCACGGCGGTCCGGCCTTCGCCGGCGGGGCGGGGCGGCGGACGCGGACGACCTGTCCGGCGACGGCGTCCGGCGGCGGCGAGAGGGCGCGGAACAGCGGCTCGATCTTCCCGGACCGCACGCACGCCCGGCCGACGGCGTCGGCGGCGGCGGTCTTGGTGAGTTGTTCCCACGCGGCGTTGACGAACCGGATGCGCCGCGTGCGGTAGAGCACGAACAGCGGCTTGGCGGACTGTTGAAGGAGCGCCGGCCACCGCTCGCGGCGGGGGGCGGGATCGTCCGGCGGGGTCATGTCGCCAATATAGCGGAACCCGCGGTTGTCGCGGCGGCTCTTCGATCCGAAGGGGCGACTTGGTTTTCGCCCCGGAGGGGCGCGGGAGTGTAGCCACGGGTGGAGCGCAGCGGAACCCGTGGAAGGGACGCGCAGGGATTTCTGCCCCGGAGGGGCAGCGGGACGTGGGGCGTTTCTTCCGCCGCCCCTCCGGGGCGGGTGCATTGGGACGGTTTCCACGGGTTTCACCCGTGGCTACAGCCCGCGGCCCCATCCGGGGCCGAAAACCAGACGCCCTGTCCGGGGCAGATAACGGGTCACCGGGAGTGTCAACACACACGGGCGTCGGGTTCCCCCGACGCCCGCGGTTGCGACTTCAATTACTTCCTTACCGGCGGAAGATGCGGCTCAGCAGCCCGGTGCGGGTCCGCATCCGGCTGCTCGTGGTGGTCGTCGTCGGCTCGTAAGCCATCACCGTCGGCGTGACGGTCATCGGCGTCGGGGCCGTCGTGACCACGTCGCCGGTGGTCGTCGGCTTCGTCGTGGTCGTCGTGGTCCCGCTCGGCATCGGCATCGGCGTCGGGATCGGGCTTTGCGACATCATCACCGGCGCGGTCATCGTGACCGGCGCGGTGTAGCTGGCCGGCGTCACCGTCGCGCGGGTGCGGCGGCCGAACAGCCCGCGGCGGCGGGTCGTTTCCGTCACCGGGGTCGATTGCGTGACCACGGCCGTCGGCAGCGCGGCCGGGGTCATGACGACCGGGGCGGGCGTGGTGGTCGGGGTGGTCGGGGTTTCGGCCGAGGCCGAGAGGCCGGTGAGGGCGAACGCCCCGGCGATCAACAGACGACGTGCGAACATGCTGCTTCTCCTGCAGTGGGAATCCGTCCCGGATCGGCGGCACGCGAAGGCGGCCCCCGCCGCCCGACCCGCCTCCGCGGGCCGTACCGGCCGTCCGTGGGGACTATGTTCGCACCCGCGGGCGAAAGTTCAACCCTTCGGGAGGAAAAATCAGAGGTCAGAGGTCAGAGGTCAGACGTGGCGGAATTTGTCTTTGCTGATCTCTGACTTCTGACTTCTGACTTCTGACCTCCGACCTCTGTTGCCCCGACCGTCAGCGGTAAAATGACCGGATGACCAACTTCGCGGCGGTGAAGCACGACTCGCTGGTTCGCTACCTGGCCCGGCACGTTTCCGGCGAGGTCCGGTTCGACGACACGTCCCGCAAGCTCTACGCCACGGACGCCAGCCACTACCAGATTCCGCCGCTCGGCGTCGTCGTCCCCAAGACCGAGGAAGACCTGCAAGTCGCCGTGCAGATCGCGGCCGACCTGGGCGTGCCGATCACCGCCCGCGGCGGCGGCACGTCGCTGTCCGGGCAGTCGATCGGCCCCGGCATCGTCCTCGACTGCTCGAAGTACCTCAACCGCGTCGGCGAGGTCGATGTCGCGAACCGCACCGTCCGCGTCCAGCCGGGCGTCGTGCTCGACCAGCTGAACCGCGAACTCGCCAAGCACGACCTGCTGTTCGGCCCGGACGTGGCGACGGCCAGCCGGGCGACCATCGGCGGCATGATCGGCAACAACTCGGCCGGGTCGCGGTCGATCCGGTACGGCAAGACGATCGACCACGTCCGTAGTTTGACCGCTATCCTCTCCGACGGCACGCGGACGACGTTCGGGGCGCTCACGCCGACGGAGAAGCAGCAGAAGCTCGAACGCCGGGACCGCGAGGGGGACATTTACCGGACCGTCGAACGGGTGGTCACTTCCAACGCGGAAGAAATCTCGCGCCGCTTTCCCAACATC
Organism: Limnoglobus sp.; assembly: GCF_059499385.1. Taxonomy (NCBI): domain Bacteria; kingdom Pseudomonadati; phylum Planctomycetota; class Planctomycetia; order Gemmatales; family Gemmataceae; genus Limnoglobus; species Limnoglobus sp. Next base: position 23,812 of record NZ_JCABYM010000064.1, read on the forward strand.
GTGCGGCGCGTCAGCGGGTACAACTTGCCGGACGTGCTTTCGGGTCTCGGGTCTCGGGTCTCGGGTATCGCAGAAGAAGACGCCGGGGGTTTGCGAAACCCGATACCCGATACCCGACATACCCGAAGCCTCGTCCCCCTCGTCGTCGGCAGCGAGGGGACGCTCGCCGTCGTGACGGCCGCGGAGCTGGCGCTCGTGCCGCGGCCGAAGCACCGCGGGCTGCTCGTGCCGCAGTTCGACTCGCTGCGGGCGGCGCTCGACGCACTCGCGGTTTGCCTGGAGTTCCAGCCCACGGCCGTCGAGCTGATGGACGAGCTGCTGCTGAAGCTCGCGCGGGAGCAGCGGGCGCTGAAGCACGCGATGGGCGCGATCCGCGGCACGCCGGCGGCCGTGCTCATGGTCGAGTTCATCGGCGACACGCCCGGCGAGGTGAACGATCTCGTCGAGAGGCTGTCCGCGAAGCTCCGCGGCGCGCGGGGGTTGACGGCGGCCGTGACCGCGACCGACCCGCACCTCCGCGACCCGCTGTGGAACCTGCGGTCGGCGGCCGTGCCGCTCCTGTACGGGATGCCCGGCGACGGCAAGCCGGTCACGTTCTGCGAGGACACGGCCGTGTCGCCGGAGAAGCTGCCGGAGTTCGCGAGTCGGTTCCGCGAGATCTTCCACAAGCACGGCACGGACGGCACGTTCTACGGCCACGCGAGCGTCGGGTGCTTGCACATCCGCCCGGTGCTGAACCTGCACGACCCGGACGACGTGACGCGGATGCGGGCGATCATGACGGACGTGACCGACCTCGTGCTGGAGTTCGGCGGGTGCCTGAGCGGCGAGCACGGCGACGGCCTCGTGCGGTCCGAGTGGAACCGCAAGATGTTCGGCGACGCGATCTACGACGGCTTCCGCGAAATCAAACGCGCCTTCGACCCGGCGAACGTGCTGAACCCCGGCAAGGTCGTGGACGGCCCGGCGATGGAGGAGAACCTCCGGTTCGAGCCGGGCCACGTGATCGGCGACCCGAAGACGGTATTCGACTACGGTGCGCAGGGCGGGTTCTTCCGGAGCATCGAGCTGTGCAACGGCGCGGGCGTGTGTCGGAAGACGCAGGGCGGCGGGATGTGCCCGAGCTACCGCGCCACGATGGACGAGAAGGACACGACGCGGGGGCGGGCGAACGCGCTGCGGTTGGCCCTCACGGGCCAGGGTATGGGGAATGGGGTATCGGGTATGGCAGAGAAGAAGCCGGCGGTGACTTCTTCCGACCATACCCCACACCCCATACCCCATACCCCGGACGCGCTCGCGTCGCGTTGGATCGCCGACGTGATGGACCTCTGCCTGTCGTGCAAGGCGTGCAAGGCCGAGTGCCCGAGCAATGTCGATCTCGCGAAGTTGAAGGCCGAGTGGCAGCACGCGTACTACCGCCGGCGGCCGCGGCCGGTCGGCCACCTCATGCTGAAGAACATCGACTGGCTGTCGCCGCTCGCGGCGCGGGTCGCGGGGCCGCTCAACTGGCTCGGCCGCCGCGGCGTCCTCCGCCGGGCGATGCAGTGGGCCACGGGGTTTGATCGCCGCCGCAGCCTGCCGGAGTTCCACCGCAACCACCTCCGCCGCTGGTTCGCCCGCCGAGTACCGAGTACCGAGTACGCAGTACCGAGAACCCAGTACGGAGTACCGAGTACCGAGTACCGAGTACCCAATACCCGGAAGGTTATCCTGTTGGACGATTGCTTCACCACGTTCCAGGAGCCGCACATCGGCCGCGCGGCAGTGGAGGTACTCGAACGCGCCGGGTACGCGGTCGAGCTGGCGAACGTCTGCTGCGGCCGGGCAATGATCTCGAAGGGGTTCCTCACGGCCGCGAAGGCGCTCGCCGAGAGCGGCGTCGCGAAGCTGGCCGCCGCCGTCGCGGACGGGACGCCGATCCTCGGGCTGGAGCCGAGTTGCGTCCTGACGCTCGCCGACGAGTGGCCGGAACTGGTGCCGGGGCCGGACGCGAAGCGGGTGGCGGAATCGGCGTTTCTCGTCGAGGCGTGGCTGGCGGGTCAGGCCGCAGAAGGCAAGTGCGAGTTGAAGGTGTCGCCGGGCGCGGGCAAGGCGCTGTTCCACGGGCACTGCCACCAGAAGGCGCTGGTCGGCGTCGGCGGGACGCAGGCGGCGCTGAAGCTCGTGCCGGGGCTGGACGTGACGACGCTCGACGCCGGGTGCTGCGGCATGGCCGGGGCGTTCGGGTACGAGCAGGAGCACTACGACGTGAGCGTGAAGATCGCCGGCTTGCAGCTCCTGCCGGCGTTGGCGGCCGACCCCTACGCGACGGTGATCGCGACGGGAACGTCGTGCCGCCACCAGATCCGCGACCTCACCGGGCGGCCCGCCGTCCATCCGGTGGAGCTGCTTCAATAATAGTAGGCACACTCCGTGTGCCGTCTGCTTTGGGTCGCAGCGACTCGGACGAACTCTCCGGGCGCATGAACGAGACGGCACACGGAGTGTGCCTACTACTATCGCAGCGTCTTTTTCGCCGCCGCCGCGGCCCGGCGGACGGCCGGCTCCGCGTCGGCCGTCCAGGTGTCCAGCGCCTGCACGAACGCCGCGTCGCCGTACCGCAGCGTCGCGAGCTGGCCGATGCAGTGCCCGCGGACCACGCCGGTCGTGTCGTTCATCGCCCCGTGTAGCAGCGCCGCCAGCACGTCCGGGTGCTTCGCGTAGGCCGACTCCGCCAGCGCGGTCGCGTTCTCCATGCGGAACGACGGCCGCTTGTGCCCCTTCAACTGGTCGATCATCACCTGCACGTCCACCGGCAGCGCCGCCTCGACGGCCCGCGCCACGACCGGCACGGCCCCGCTCGGCACGCCCGTCGGGGCGGGCGGCAGCGACACGCTCGGCAGCGGCAGCGGCGGCGGTTCGACCGCCGGCATCGGCAACACCGTCGGCAGGGGCGGCGGTTCCACGGCGGGCGGGGCCGTCACGACCGGCGGCGCGTCGATCGGCGGGATCGGCGTCGTGGGGATCGGCGGGATCGCGACGGTCGGCTTCTCCACCGCCGCGGCCGGCTGGCTGTCGAAGATGCCGGTCGCGGCGCTCGGCCTCGCGTCCGCGGCGATGCTCGGGATCGACAGCCCTTCCGCAACCGGGGAAACCTCGGCCTTCGGGATCGGCGGGATCGTCGCCGCCGCGACCGACGGCATCACGACCGGACTCACCTGCGCCACCTTGATCGTGGGCTGCGGCTCGGGGGCGGGAACGGCCGCTTGCCGCGGCGGCTCCGGTAGAACCGCGACCGGCGGCGGCCGCACGCCCACCCGCGGCGCGGGCAGGTCTTTACTCTTCTGGCCGAAGACGTTGCTCAGCACGGACGGCGAATCCGCGGCCACCGTCGTCCCCGCCGGGTACGGCGTTCGCGCGGTCATGGCCGCCGGCGTCGTCGCGGCCCCGGCCAACAGCGGGTCGGCCTTCCGGTCGCGGGCCTGCGGCAGCGCCCCGGCCGGCACTTGCTCCGCCGGCACGAGCCGCTCGCCGGCCTTCGTCTTGTTCGTCGCGTACTGTTGCTGGTTCGGGAACGAGCCGAACAGCGGCCGCGGCGTGCCGCGGGGAAGGGGGGCCGTCGTCGGCGGCGGTGGCGGGACGTACCCCGTCGTCGCGGCCACGGCCGTCGGTTTCGGCGCGGGCGGCGGTGTCGTCGTCGTGCCGAGGACGTTCGGGTTCGTCAGCGTGTACACGACGCCGGACGCGAGGTCCTTCACGTCCGTCAGGTACGTGCCGTCCGGCAGCTTCTCGCTCTTCACCACCTGGACGCGGCGCTCCGGCTGCCCGGCCGTCTTCATGACGTACACCGGGCCGTCCACGGCCGTGTTGGAAGATGAACCGGCGGGCGGGTTCGCGGGCGGCGCTTGAGCCGTGGCGAATCCGACCCAAGCCGCGGTGGTCGCGAGCGACCCGACCCACACCCGCCGGTTCATGGCCTGCCTCCGTGCTGGCCCCGGCGCGTCCGTGCGCCGAGAGACATCCGTGTCTGTCGAATGTATCGGCCGCAGCGGACGGCGGAGTTGAGGGGAATGTTCGGGGGCTGCGGAAGAGGGGGAAGCGGGGGGATTGTGGACGACAATGTGGCGAGCCGAGCGGCGTAAGCCGCCGGGTGAGGGCGCGTTACCCGGCGGCTTACGCCGCTCGGCTCGCCGTCAGCCCGTTTTCTTGAGTTGAACCTGGCACGCCCCGTTCGCGCACGGGACGAGCTTGAACCGGTTCCGCGCCACCCACCGGTAGACGCGGTTGCCCAGCCACAGCACGCCGGGGACGTAAAGCAGCGGCGCGACGAACATCGTCGCCGGCAGCCGCCACGCGATCCAGCGGAACGCCGAGAACCCGGCGAACGCCCGATCCCGGCCCGGCGGGACGACGTGCATCTCGTCCAGCAGCTTCTGCGGGTCGAGTTCGACCGCCGCGTCCGGCAGGTTGTCCACGTCGCGGGCGCTCTGGAAGTGCAGCCGCTTGAACCAGTCGAGCGCCTTCAGGATGCGGACCGACCGCTGGCAGAAGCCGCAATCGCCGTCGTACAGCACGATTCCCTGGTCCGCGATGGCTTGCATGATACGCCCTCTCTTCCCCATCTTAACCGCCGGGCCGCTGCTCGCCGCAACCGGGCCGGTAGAATGTCGGCACAAAGTAGTAGGTACACTCCGTGTGCCGTCGGCTTCCTCGGTGCAACCGCTCCCGCGGGTTCTCGAAGACTCGACCCCGTGAAGACGGCACACGGAGTGTGCCTACTACTATTTCGAGGCCAACCCGATGTCTTCCAACCCCCCGGCCGCGAGGCCCGTCACCGTGCCCGAGTTCCGCGCGGCGAAGGGCGTCCGCAAGCTCGCCGTCGTCACCGGCTACGACTACACGGCCGCCCGGTTGCTCGACCTCGCCGGCGTGGACGCCATCCTCGTCGGCGACTCCGTCGGCATGGTCGTGCAGGGCCACCCGCACCCGCTGCCGGTCACGCTGGCCGAAATGCTCTACCACACGAAGTGCGTCCTCCGCGGGGCGAAGCGGGCGCTCGTCATCGGCGACCTGCCGTTCCTGAGCTACCAGGACTCGCCGCGGCGGGCGGTGCGGAGCGCCGGGAAGTTCCTGAAGCTCGGCGCGGCCGCGGTGAAGCTGGAGGGCGGCGAGCGGGTGGCGGACCACATCGCCGCGTGCGTGGCGGCGGACATTCCTGTTGTCGGCCACGTCGGGCTGACGCCGCAGTCGTACCAGCGGCTCGGCGGGTTCAAGGTCCAGCGGGACGCCCCCCGCATCTTGGCCGATGCGCGGGCAGTCGAGCAGGCCGGGGCGTTCGCGCTCGTCATCGAGAGCGTGCCGCCGGCCATCGCGGACGAGGTGACGAAGGCGGTGGGCATCCCGACGATCGGCATCGGCGCGGGGGCCGGGTGCGACGGGCAGGTGCTGGTGTTCCACGACCTGCTCGGCCTGTTCCCGGACTTCCGGCCGAAGTTCGCGAAGGCGTTTGCGGAGTTGGGGGCCGCGACGACGACGGCCGTGGCCGCGTACTGCCAGGCCGTCCGCGACGGCAGCTTCCCCGGGCCGGAACACACGTTCAAGTGAGGGCCGCGGATGCTCGTCCTTTCCCACCTCAAGCAGTCCGTGGACGCGCTGGCGTTCTCGCCCGACGGGTCCACGCTCGCCACCGGCGGGACGAGCGAGAAGGCCGGCGTTCAACTCTGGAATCTGGCAACGCAGTCGCGGGCCGATCCGCCGCCACCGGTCCCTGCCGCGGTCTACAACTTGCTCTGGATCGACCACCCGAGCCGCATGCTTGTTGTCGGCACGCGGGGGTTCGGAACCTACTTCCTTCGCCCGCTAGACAACGTCTTGGCGATCATCCGACCGCCTAGTAGTTTTCTTCTCGCCGGCGCAGGCCCCCGAGACAAAGTTTGGTCCACGGAACGAGCCTCGCCCGCTCAGCCCGGTTTAGTTCAAGCACGCATAGACGTTCGCGGACAACTTCAGGACATCTGGCGAAGCCCTCTGCCTTCGCGCGGATGGGTCAGCAACGTGCTCGAAATCCTCGGCGGGCGACAAATCCTCTCGCTGGAATACGTACCGGAGGGGGACGGCTACATCGGGAGTTACCGCCTACTGGTGCGGTCCCAAAAGACGGGCGAAGAACTGGCCCGACTCGACTATGCGTGTCGGGATCGCGGCGTCCTTGCGACGACGCCTGACGGCCGCCTGTTCGCCGCCTCGAGTCGCACGAAGATATGGGCTTGGAAGGCGGACGAAGGGTTCCCTCGGCTGGCCGAGATTCGCAACGACGGCCGCCTGCACTTCACCGCCCTCGCCTTTCACCCGTCCGGCCGTTACCTCGCGGCCACGAACAACGACGCGACCGTGAAACTCTACGACACCGCGAGTTGGCAACTCGCGAAGACGTTCATTTGGGACATCGGCAAGATGCGGAGCATCGCGTTCTCGCCCGACGGCACGCTCGCCGCAGCCGGTAGCGACGCGGGCAAGGTCGTCATTTGGGACATTGACATATAGCGGTGGGCTTGCCCACCGTGTGGGTTCGAGTCTTCGAGAACCCGCGAGGACCTTCCCGCGTCCGGGACGTTCCCCCCCGCGCGGCGAGGTTCCCGCGGGCGGGAAGGCGCTCCTCCCGCGGGGACGTTCCGCCCATCGGAGGCAGTTCCCCGACGGAGGCAGGTGGTGCGGGTTCTCGCAAAGCCTCGAACCCGCACGGTGGGCAAGCCCACCGCTATCTGACGGAGGACCATCGTGCAAACCCTCGTCGCCGCCTGGGAGCCGGTTTGGCATCTCGCGTTCTCGCCGGCCGGCGGGCTGTACGCCCCGTTCTCGGCCGGCGTGTACGCCTGGCCGAACCCCGGCGCGGGCGGGCCGCCGGTCGTGCTGCCGTACCCGGAACGCGAGCAGTACTGGGATCGCGGGTCGCGGCGCGTGGGGTTCTCGCGGGGCGGCGGGCGGATGCTCCTCGACGGCGCGAACGTGGTCCTCCACGACGAGGCGACCGGCCGCGGCACGCCGGTCCCGTTCGACGCCCCGCTGCACCCGTTCGTCGTCGCCGAACTGTCGCCCGACGGCGGGTTCGCGGTGTTCGTGCAGTCGCAATCCGGGTGGCCGGCCCGCAGCCGAATCATCGGCCGGTCCCTCGCCGACCCGACGGTGAACGCCTGGACGGTGGACGAGGGGCGGTACGTGGACGCCGTCCGCGTCCTGGCCGACGGGGACCGGTTCCTGTCGTTCGAGCGGCCGGGGACCGTCCACGACTACGCCCGGGCCGTGACCCGCGACCTCCGCACCGGGGCCGCCGTCGGCGAGCAGCACCCGCACGAGGACCTCGTCCGGCGGGCCGGGTGGTACGCGCGGGCGGCCGCCAGCGGGGACCGGCGGCGGATGGCGGCCTTCCAGGACGACGGCGTGGCCGTGTTCGACCCGGCCGACGTGACGGCCCCGCCGGTCGTGTTGACGAACAAGCCCCGCCGGCCCGCCATTGCGGCCGTCGCGTTCCCCCCGGCCGCCGACCGGCTCGCGGTGACGGTCGGGCAGGCGGTGAAGGTGTTCGACCTCCGCACCCGCAAGGTGGTCCGGACGCTGACGTGGAACGTCGGCAACCTGGTCAGTCTCGCGTTCTCCGCCGACGGCACGCTCGCCGCGGCCGGGACCGACGCCGGGCGGATCGTCGTCTGGGACATATAGCGGCGGGCAGAGCCACGCCGCTATATTTCGATCATGCTCATCCTCGACGCCGGCTGCCCGGTCAGGGTTTTGCGGTTCGCGCCCGACGGCTGCCTGCTAGCCGGCAGCGGCTACCCGAACGGCCGCCACGAACCGCCCCGCGAGCCGGCGTTCATCGACGTGTGGACGCTGCCGGCCGGCACGCGGGTGCGCGTCCCGCTGGCCGACGGCAGTTGGAAGTTGCCGGAAGAACTGGCCGTCACGCCGGACGGCGCGGAGGCGTGGGCCGCCGTCAACGGACGACTCGTCAACTTCAACGTTGAGACCGGCGCGGTCCGACTGGACACCCACTTACTATCTTTCCACGCGATTGCCTTGTCGCCGGACGGCGACCGGGCCGTCCTCGCCCACGTCGAGTACGGCAACCAAACTCTTCACGGGGCCGTAGGGGTTTCACTCCGTTGGGAACGGAAACTTGAAGCGTGGAACGGCCGCCTCGCGGGGTTCCTACCGGACGGTGATCGGTTCGTAATGGCCCGAGAGAAACGAGTAGACATTCACAGCTTCGTCGCCACCGGGGAGTTGGTCGAATCACTTCGTTACCGCATCGCCGGCGTGTCCCAACCTCAACTCTCGCCGGACGGCCGCTACCTCGCCACCGTGGGCTACGGCAACATGTACGTCTGCGACCTGTCGTCCCCCGGCGCGTTCGGGAAGATCGACGGCGGCAGCAACTTCGGCGACTTCCGATCGTTCGCGTTCCACCCGGCCGGTCGGTCGCTGGCCGTCATCCACGGCGGCCCGACGCTGGTGAAGGTGTACGACCTCGCGACGCTGAAGCTGAAGCACAAGCTGAACTGGAAGCTCGGCGCGCTGCTCAGCGTGGCGTTCTCGCCGGACGGCACGCTCGCCGCCGCCGGCAGCGCGGACGGCCGCATCGTCGTGTGGGACGTGGACGAATAGAGGGGCTGCGTTACTTCTTCGCTTCCGTCTCCCGGACCCAACCGAGCAGGCTCGCCACGTCGATCCCCAGGAGTTGCTGCGCCTCCGGCCGCACGGCGGCCGCGGGGGTCGTCGTCACGTCGATGCTCGCGGCCGTCACGCGGCCGAGCTTGCCGCCGCTGCGGTCGGAGACGATCAGCGTCCACGTCCCGCGGGCCGGCAGGCCGTCGAACCCGGACAGCGCCTCCTCCGGCCGGTACGACCCGACGAACGGCGACGCCGCCTTCGAGATTAGCGTCCGGGCCTCGTCGTCGAACGTCGTGCCGCGGAACCCGCTGCCGGCCCCGCCGCGGCGCTCCACGAGCGTGACCGTCTTACCCGACGGCGAGCGGAGCTGGACGACGAGGTCGCCGACGTTCTGGTGCTCGATGAACACGTAAAGGTTCACGTCCGCGACCGCGCCGTCGCGGGTGACGGCCAGCGGGACCTCCAGCGTGCCGCCGTCCGGGATCGCGGCCGGCAGGGCCACCGCCGGGGCCGGGGCGGCGAGCGTCGCCGTGCCGACGAACCTGTCCGTCGGCTCGCCGTTGACCGCGTTCCCGTTCTGGTTCATCCGGTTCGCGGCGATGTCGTACACGTCCACGCCGACCGTGGCCGTGTACGCGCCGACCGCCGACTGCGGGGCGAACGCGATGTCGAACTGCGTGGAGTTCGTGTTCGCCACCGCCGTGACGCTGACCGCCGCGAACGGGCCGGCCGGGCCGACGAGCCGCACGTCCGCCGGGGTGAAGGACCCGGCGTTGATCTTCTCGTTGAACGTGACCCGCACGCGGTCGAAAGATTGCGGCGCGGTCCCGGCGAAGGCGTGGGCCGTCACCCGCGCGCCGTCCGTCTCCCGCGTCGTCGCGGGCGGCGGCGAGACCGGCGGCGGGACGACCGGCGGCACGGCGGCGTCCAGCATCCGGGCGACGTTCAGCCGGCCGCCGGTGACCGTCTTCCCGGCCAGCGACGCGAGCGGGTCGACGGACGCCTTCAGCTTCGCGATGACCTGCTGGTACGTCAGCGCCGGGTTCGCGTCCCAGAGCAGGGCGATCGCGCCGCTGACGAACGGGGCGGCCATCGACGTGCCGCTGAGCGTGCCGTACCGGTTGTTCGGCAGCGTGCTGTACACGCCCGTCCCCGGCGCGGCGAGGGTGACCGTCTTCGCCCCCTGGTTCGAGTAGCTCGCGAACCGGTCGGCGGAATCGGTCGCGGCGACGGCGACGACGTTGTCCGCGGTCGCGCCGTAGTTGGCCGGGTAGAACGGGACGAGGTCGTTGTTCCCGCCGTCGTTCCCGGCCGACGCGACGAACACCATGCCGGCCGTCCGCGCCCGGCCGATGGCGCTGGCGAGCGTCGAATCGAACGTCGCCCCGCCCCAGCTGGCGTTCGCCACCTTCGCCCCGTTCGCGATGGCGTAGCTCAGCGCCCGGACGGCGTCGCTGGTGTACCCGGTCCCGCCGCCGGCGATGAACTTCAGGGCCATGACCTTGGCGGCCGGGTTGACGCCGCTGCCGCCGACGCCGTTCCCGCCGACCATGCCGAGGATGCCGGCGACGTGCGTGCCGTGCCGGTCGTCGTCCATCGGGTCGGCGTCGTTATTAACGAAGTCGTACCCGTACACGTCGTCGGCGAACCCGTTGCCGTCGTCGTCCACGCCGTTGCCGGGGACCTCCCGCGGGTTCCGCCACATGTTCGCGGCCAGGTCCGGGTGGGTGTAATCGACGCCCGTGTCGATGACGGCGACGACCGTGCTCCCGGTCCCGGTCGAGCGGGTCCAGGCGGCCGGGGTGTTGGTGATCGAGAGGCCGTACTGCGAGGGAATCGCGGGGTCGTTCGGCGTCGCGTTCAGCGCGAGGACGCGGTCCGGCTCGGCGCTGGCCACGTCCGGCTGGGCCGTGTAGAACCCGACGGCGTCCGCGACGGACGCGAACGGCAGCAGGTCCACGCGGTAGACGCCGAGGCCCAGCGGCGTGACGGCCTCCGCGAACGGCGGCTTGGCCGGGGCGGCCGCGCCGTCGGCGACGCTGACGAGCACGCGGTCCGGGGCGAACGCGGGCGTCGGCGTCAGGTCGGCGAAACTCGCGGCCGGGGTGGAGCGGTCTTCCAACGGCTCGGCGCGGAGGATGGTCCGCGGCGCGGGGGAGCGGGTGTTCATCAAATCCGCCGTGCTCGAGATGTCGTTCGGCGAGTGCCAACACAATGCAACGCCTGAACTGTAGGTGATGAACGCCCGGCGGCCGAGACGGGATGAGTTGCGAAGTGGGATTCAAGTTCGATCGCGGCGCGGTCGTGGCGGTTGTCAGGGTGGTATGGAAAGGGCGAAATGAAAAGGCTGACGAACCCTTGCGGGCAGGGGCAAAAAAACAAAAGCCCACGGACGAACGTCCGCGGGCAGGGCCTTCCCCCATCAATGACTTACTTCGCCCGCTCGAGTTCCTTCAGGCCGCCGGTGTCCCGCTTGTACAGCGGCAGGTGGCGGTAGTAGACCTCGAGCGTCAGGATTGCCAGGCACGTCGTCCCCAGTCGGCCGCAGTGGCTGCCGATCATCCCGTTGTCCGGGTCCCAGCTGCCGCCCAGCTCCTTGTTCGAGTCGGCGACCTGCATCTTGACAAGCATGTCCCGCATCCGCGGGTTCCAGTCCTTGTGCCACGCCTCGCCCTCGTGGAAGTGCGTCACCTGCGTGGCGTAGTAGTAGTAGTACATGTCCCACCGGTTCTGCATCGGCATCCACGTCGCCATGTACTTCTTCACGCCGTCCACCATGCCGGGGTGGTTCGGCCCCCACCCCGTGTAGTACCGGCACAACAGGCCGACGGCCGACAGCGCCGGCGTCGTCGTCTCGTTGGACGTGTACCCGTACTGCGACTTCAGCGACCCCTTCGCCACCCGGTCCAGGAACTCGCCGGCCTTCTTCAGCGTCGCCTCCGGGACGGTGATCTCCTTGCACATCTGCGCCGACTTCAGCGCCTGAATCTGCCACCCGACGATGGACGTGTCCCCGGCCGTGCCGGACGAGTAGCCCCAGCTGCCGTTGCCGGCCTGCGCCTTCACGATGTACTCGATCGCCTTCCGGGCCGGGCCGAGGAGCAGGCTCTTGTCCCCGGTCATCCCGTAGGCTTCGCACAGGGCCACCGTGGCGATGGCGTGGGCGTACATCCCGCTCGACCCCTTGAACGTGCCGCTGGGCAGCTGGTTGAACACGAGGTACTTGAGGCCCAACTCGACCGTCTTCTGGTACTTGTTCGCGTCCTTGCCGGCCTTCGGGTCCTTCGGCTTGAGGTGCGTCTGCCCGGCGGCGAGGAACGGGAGCAGGCCCATGCCGGTCGAGGCGATCGTGTCGCCGCGGGACGTGCCGTCGTACACCCAGTTCCCCTGCGCCTTGTTCTGCTTCTTGTCGAGCCACGCCAGCCCGCGGGCGACGGCCAGCTCGCTGTCCTTGTTCCCGCCGCCGGCCATGAGGCTCTTTTCCTTCGTGGCCCCGGACCGGCCGGCGAACCCGGTCGTGCCGACGCCGCCGGCCCCCTTGTTGCCGGCCATCACGTTCCCGTCCGTGCCGAGGACGCCGAGGTCGGCCCCGGTCCCCTGGCCGATGAGCGACTGCACGTCCATCGGCGTCGTGTCGCTCAGGTCGTTGCCGACCGGCTGGTCGAGGTTGACGGCGGCATCGACGGTCGTTTCGTCCAGCCGGTCCACCGGCAGGGCGTTGGCCAGCTCGGAGTCGAGGCCCTTGTCGGTGTTCGTCAGATCGACGGCCTTCTCGGCCTCCTCCTCCTTGTCCACGACGGCCTCGGTGATGGCCTCGCTCGCCTGGGCCGGGGCCGGCTGCATCTTCCCGATGACGATGAGAGCGACGAGGATGACGACGTGGAACGCCCCGCTGACGACCCACGCCGGGACCTGCTTCTTGAGCAGCCGCTCCTGGGACGTTTCCTCGGCCCCGCGGACGAGCCGGATGACGTTCGCCCCGGTCGCCTTCGGGTCGGCCGGCGGCGGCGTGGCGGTGTCGGTCGCGTCGCTCATGGGTTCACTCCTGCGGACGGCGGGGAGCGCCGTCGGAATACGAACGATGATTCGGCGTCACCCGTTGGCGGGCCGTCCTTATATAGCCGCCGGCTTGCCGGCGGGTTTTGCGACCACCTCACCCGCCGGCAAGCCGGCGGCTATATAAAGGCGGCGGCGATAGATGCACGTCACCCGTTGGCGAACGGGTTCTCGGTCAGCTTGTTGTCGATCTCGCGGCGGACCAGGGCGTCGCCGCGGCGGAAGTACCAGGACAGCCCGAAGATCGCGCACGCCACCGCCCCGACGCCGGCGACGACCAGCGGCAGGAACGTCTGCCGCCACGCCGCCCCGGCCGAGGTCGGCTCGTCCTTCACCGTCAGCGACCGGGCCATCAGCACCGGGGCGCGGCGGGTCGTGTGCTCGCCGAGTTTGTCCTTGCTCGGCTGGTTCGACTCGTACCGCAGCAGCTTGAAGAAGTACCCGCCGACCGACACGAACCGATCGACCGGCTGCTTCAGCTCCGCCTGCGGCGTCAGGCCGGGCGGCAGTTCCGTGACGAACACGCAGACCGGGTCGATGCCGCCGCTGGGGAAGATCCACGCCTCGTACAGTTCGGTGACGCCGCTCTCGCGGAGCAGCTTCGTCGGCTCGGCCTTGCGGAGGGACTTCAGCCACCCCTCGACGAAGATCAGGTCTAACTTGTAGGACGCGCGGCCGTTGGTGTAGAGGTCCTTGATCGCGAGGTCGCGGCGGGCGTGCTGCTCCAGTTCGGCCGTCGAGAACTGGCGGGCGTGGCGGAGGACTTCGTCGTAGGCCCGCTCCTCCATCTCGTCGGTCAGGGCGTCCGCGAGGTCCCGCGGCCCGGTGTCGGCCCACGGGAAGATGGCGTCGTCCTTGATCCCGGCGAACATCGCCAGCCCCTTCTCGATCCGGTACTTGGCGGCCGGGTCCGGGTCGGCGGGCGGGGCCGGCGGCGGGCCGGCCGGCGACTGCGCGGCCGCCCGGCCGGCGAACAGCAGGCAAACGGCGAGCGTGGCTAGCGGGGTCCGGGTCATGGGGTTCGAGTCTTCAGGCGGCGTGTGGGATGTGGCCGCCACCTACGGGGTTGGACGCCTCACGGGTATTATTAGTTCCGGCCGAACAGACCCGCTCGCAAATTCATTCTCGTCCCGAACGTCTCGTTCGGGACGCCCCGCCGCGAACCTCTGGTTCGCGGGCACGGGCGGCTGCAACCGCTTGCTCCGCCGCAAACCAGAGGTTTGCGGCGTCGCGTCCCGAACCGGAGGTTCGGGACGAGAACACGAATCATATAGCCGCCGGCTTGCCGGCGGGGTTTTGCGACCCCCTCGCCCACCGCCGGCAAGCCGGCGGCTATGCAGGCGGCTACTTCTTGTCGTCCTTCAGGACGGGGGCGACGGCCGGGTAGCCGGCCCGCGTCGATTCGTCCATGACCGCGATCACGACCTTGTAGCTCAGGTTGTCCGCCAGCTCCAGCTTCACCTTCGGCGGGGTGAACGGCTTGCTCTCGTTGAGCTTCGCCATCCGGGCGGCGTGGTCGGCCTTCGCCGCGGCCAGCCGCTTCTTCATCTCGTTGAACAGGTTCGTCCGGGCGTCCTTGCTCTTGCCGGGGATCGCGACCTCCGCCCCCTCCTTGCCCTGGGTCAGCGCGATGGCGGAAATGTCGCCGGCGTCGTCCGCCTCGATCCGGACCGTCAGGTCTTCGACCTGGTCCTCGGTGAACGGGTCCGGCAGCTTCGTCGAGGGGCCGCCCTGCTGGGCCGGCAGCGCCACGTCGATGTGCCCTTCCGTCGGCGTCGGGTTGAACGTCATCACGAAGAACGCCAACAGCTGGAACGACATGTCCAGCATCGGCGTGATCGGCAAGTCCGGCTCGACGAAGGCCCCGGACCCGTGGCGGTGACGACGCATGACGAACGGACCCTCGAAACGGTAGAGTTCACCGCGGGCCGCGCCCGACTTCCGAAGTCGGCTTCGACTTCGGAAGTCGAACGGGGCCGGAACGGAGGCCGGGTTCGCTTTGGCCGCTGCGCGGGGTTGGACTTCCGAAGTCGAAGCCGGACTTCGGAAGTCGGGGCCTTTGCCCTTACTTCGCCGCGCCGACGATCGCGCGGAACTGAATCTTGTCGTACCCGGCCTCCTGGCAGCCGAGCAGCACGTCGGCGATCTCGCCGTACTTGCAGTCCTGGTGCGCCCGCAGGATCACGAGCGCCGGCTTCGGCTCCTTCTTCCCCTTCGCCACCGCCTGCTTCTTCAACTCCTCGTCGATTTGGGCCATGCTCTTCATGTGGTTCGCCACCATGATCCGGTTCCGCAGCGGGACGGTGTTCCCCCGGCCGGTCGGCAGCACCCACCCGTTCTTGTCCACGTTCAGGAAGATGACCCGGTCCTCGGTCTTGTCCAGCGGCCGCGCCTGCAACGCCGTCGGTAGCTTGATCGTGGCGTTCACGTCCTCGGCGATGAAGTTGGCGCACAGCATGAAGAACATCACCAACTGCAGGACGAGGTCCAGCATCGGGATGAGGTTCGGCTCGCACTTCTCGAGGTTGCCGTGACTCATTTGCGGGGTATGGGGTATCGGGTGTGGGGTGTGGTCGGAAGAAAACCAGCTTCAAGGCGGGGCCTGGGGTTCTGCCATACCCTAAACCCCATCCCCCATACCCTACCTAGCGGGCGGCGCGCCCGCCGTCGGGGCGGCGGCCGCGGTCGTCGCGGCCGGGGCCGGGCCGGGCTTCTTCGAGTTGTGGTACATCTGCGTCAGCAGGTCGTCGGCGATGTGGCCCACGTCCATCGTCACCTTGTTAATCCGGTTCCGGAAGAACGCGTTGAACGAGATCGCCGGGACGGAGATCGCGATGCCGACGAGCGTGACGGACAGCGCGTGGGCGATGTTCTCGGCCAGCTTCGTCGGGTTGTTCGAGACGCCGCCGGCCAGCTCCATGAACGCCCCGATCATGCCGAACACCGTGCCGACCAGCCCGAGCATCGGCCCGAGGCTGGCGATCACGGCCGTGTAGTTGTTCTTCGCGTCCTTGTCGCCCTTGATGCTCTCGACCGTGTTGAACGCCGCCTCGCGGGCGTCCTCCAGGCCGTACTGGAGGCGGGCCATGCCGGCCGTCAGGACGCGGCCGAGGAACGACGGGTCGCCGCGGGCCATGTCGTAGGCTTCCTTGAACTTCCGCTTGTTCACGATGTCCGTGAACTCGTCCACGAACCCCGGCGGGATCGCGTTCTGCATCCGCAGGTCGAGGAAGAGCAGCACGCAGATGGCGACGAGCCAGACGGAGCAGCCGAGGAGGACGATGCCGAACACCCACCCGATGGAGGTGATGATGAACACCATCTTGTTCCCCTCCGCCGCCTTGCTGGTGGCGGGGGCGGCGGGGGCGGCCTCGTCCTGGGCGAGGCCGACTTGCGCGAGCGCGAAGAACAGCACGGCCGCGACCAACACGCCGAGGGCGAGGCGGCCCGAGGGGAGGGCACTCAACAAGCGCTTCATGGATTCGATTCCCGGTTGTCGGAGGCAATCGGCGTCACGATGGGGTCAGGCCGTCCGGCTGGTCGGGGCGGAAGGGGTCGGGCGTCGGGGGGCGTTCGGGGCCGACCCGGACGGGCGGCGGACCGGTGCGACGGCGACGGTGGTTTCCGCGAGTCGAGCAGTCGGGGGTTACGATACCGTGACACTTCGACGACGGCGGGCGAGGGTTAGTTCCGCCGGTTGTCGAAATCGTGGCTACCGAATGACCGGTCGTGGTCACAGGCTGCTACCCAATAGAGATAACATCGGTCGGAAGAGGTCAAGGAAATTTCCCGCCGCGGCGAACGGGAATTGAGGGTCCGGGCCGACCGGCGGGCGAAATTGGCGGGACAGTCGGAAAACTCAGGCGAGGTATGATGCTGATCCGTGGCGCGACGGATTTTATATAGCCGCCGGCTTGCCGGCGGGGTTCTGCGACTTCCAAAGCCCGCCGGCAAGCCGGCGGCTATATAAAGCCCACTCGCTCGCCCGCTACAATGCCCCCATGCCGACCGACTTCGCGTTCCGGTTCAGCACGTACCTCACGCTCATGCTCGCGTGCGCCTGCACCGGGTACGCCGAGTGGGAGTACCTGCCGGAAGTCTCGTTCTTCACCGGCATCGTCGCCGCGCTGATGGTCGCCGCGTTCGTGTGCGACCGCCGCGGGTGGGTCATGTCCCTGCAGAACGCCAACGTCCTCGGCGGCGGCATCTTCCTGCTCGCCGCCCTCTGGTTCGGGATGCACTACCGGCGGGCGGACAGCCTCATGAACGTGCTCCCGTGGCCGGCCGGCGGGCTGCCGTACATGGCCGCCCTCATGATGCTGCTCGTGCCGGCGAAGCTGTTCCGCCCGAAGCACGTCGGCGACTGGTGGGCGCTGCACGGCCTCGGCCTCGCCATGGTCGGCGTGGCCGGGGCGATGACCGACGACGTGGGGTTCATGGTCCTCCTGACGGCCTACGCCGTCGCCGGCGTGTGGAGCCTGACGCTCTTTTACGTCCGCCGGTCGGCCGGGCACGTCCCGCCGCCGCCGCCGTTCGAGCCGGTGGAAGGGCTTCGCGCGATCTTCAGCCCGCAGACGTACCTGCCGCGGTGGTTCTTCGTGGCCCGGTCCCGGCCGACGGTCGCGGAGCCGTTCGCCGGGGTCGGCAAGCCGACGCCGACCGAGCGCCTCGGCCGGTCGCACCTCGTCCGGGCGCTGCGGTGGGTCGCCATCGGCGGGGTGCTGACGCTGCCGCTGTTCCTGGTCTCGCCGCGGTCCCAGGGGCTGCGGTGGGAGCTGTTCAACTCGCGGATGGAGACCGGCCTGTCGCCGACCGGGGTGGACCTGTCCCGGACCGGGGAGCTGCACGCGAACCCGGAGCCGGCGTTCAAGGTGTTCGTCACCCGGCCGGACGGGTCGCCGGCCGCGATCCCGGAGGACAAGCGGTTCCGGGTGCGGGCGCACTGCACGTACAACTACCCGAAGGGGCTGTGGAACCCGAGCGCCCTCGGCCCGCTGTTCGTCATGGCCAGCGGCAGCTCGCGGGTCGTCCCGGACCGCCGGTTCCCGGACATCGGGTCGGACCCGATCTACCTGGAGTTCCTGCTCGAGGCCAAGACGTTCGGCACGCCGATGGCGGACCCGGTGTACCACGCCGCGGACCAGCCGGCCCCGATGATCTACGTGAAGGGCGGCGGGTACGCGCACGCGGAGGGGTTCAAGAACGGGTCGTTCCGCGTCGTCCTGGACTCCACCCACCGGGAGCAGCCGCGGCAGTACTGGCAGATCAGCCGGGCCGTCCCGGACCAGCCGAGCGCGTACCACCGGCTGAACGTGGACGACCCGCAGGTCCACGGCAGCCGGAACACGCTCGTCGAGGTGGCGTCGTCCCGGATCGCGGCCGAGGCGAAGAAGCTGCTCGACCGGCTGATCCGGGCCGGGAAGCTCCCGGCGGCCGTCCGCGACCGGATGGACCCGGTCAAGCTCCTCCCCCACCCGGACGACCATCTGGCCGTGGCGGCGGCGTTCGAGCAGCACTTCGCGTTCTCCGGCGAGTACGAGTACACGCTCAACCTCCGCCGGCAGAACCGGACGATCGACCCGGTCGAGGACTTCCTGTTCAACACGAAGGCCGGGCACTGCGAGCGGTTCGCGTCCGGCCTGGTGCTGATGCTCCGGGGCGTCGGCGTCCCGTGCCAGTTCGTGATCGGCTACCGCGGGTGCGAGCAACTCCAGGAGGGCGAGTACCAGGTCCGGCAGGACCACGCCCACGCCTGGGTGGAGGTGCTCGTGTCCCGGCCGGCTCGCGACGGGGACGGGCGGGAGTGGTACTGGCAGACGCTCGACCCGACCGCCCCGTCGATCGACGAGGCGGTCGCGGCCGGGGAGGCGGACACCGCCGGCAAGCAGGGGAGCCGGCTCATCAGCATGTTCATCACCGGGCTGACGCCGGAGACGCAGAAGCAGCTGTGGGAGGACGCGCAGGAATTCGGGAAACGGAACGGCCCGTGGGTCGTCGCCTTTGGTGTCGCCCTGCTCGGCGGGATCGTGCTCGTCGGCCGCGTCCGCAACCGCCGCCGGCCGCCGGTGCCGGCGGCCGCGGCCGCGGCGGTCGATCCGGTCCCGTGGTACACGCGGTTGGTCGAGGTTCTGACCGCCCGCGGCCTGCCGCTGACGGCCGGCCAGACGCCGGCCGAGGTCGCCGCCGCCGCCGCCGCGTGGCTGCGGGCGCGGCCGGGGGCGGAGGCCGTCGCCGACGTGCCGGGCCGGGTCGCGGACGCGCTGGACGCGCACCGGTACGCGAACCGGGCGTTCACCGCCGAGGACGCGGCCCGCGTGTCCGCGGACCTGGACCGCCTGGCGGCGGCGCTGAAGTAGGGCGGGTCAAGGCTTTGCGCCGACCCGCCGCGCGGCCAGCCGGTTCGGCGTCCCTTCCGTGTGGTTGCGGTCCCCGGCGGGTCGGCGCAAAGCCTTGACCCGCCCTACGAGAAATCCCATGCCCGCCATCCCCCGGCTGACCGTCGCGACCAGCACGCTCGTCGTCGTGGACGTGCAGGACAAGCTGCTCGCGAAAATCCCCGCGGCCGACGACCTCGTCCGCAACGTCGGCTTCCTCCTGGACGCCGCCACCCTCCTCGGCGTGGAGGCGCTCGCCACCGAGCAGTACCCGAAGGGCCTCGGCCCGACGACGCCGGCCATCGCCCGCCGGCTGCCGCCGAACCTGCCGGCGAAGACGGCGTTCAGTTGCTGCGGCGCGGCCGGGTTCCTCGCCGACCTGCGGCGGGGCGGGCGGCCGAACGTCGTCCTCGTCGGCATGGAAACGCACGTCTGCGTCGCGCAGACCGCGTTCGATTTGCTCGAATCGGGCTTCACCGTCTTCCTGCCGGTGGACGCGCTGGCGACGCGGAACCTCGTCGATCACGCCACGGCCGTCCGGCGGTTGGAGCGGGCCGGGTGCGTGCCGACGACGGCCGAGGCCGTCGCGTTCGAGTGGCTCGGCGATTCGACGCACCCGCAGTTCAAGGCGATCAGTAAGCTAATCATCGACCGCACGAACGCGGCCGGCGCATAGTAGTAGGCTCACTCCGTGTGCCGTCTGCTGACAGCCGCAGAAACCCGGACGTGGTCCCGGCGGCACATAGTAGTAGGCACACTCCGTGTGCCGTCTGCTGAGGGCCGCGGAGACCCTCACACGGTCCCGGCGGCGTGAAGGAAACGGCACACGGAGTGTGCCTACTACTATGTGCCGGCCGCGCCACGAAGACTTCATCACGAGAACCCACGCCATGTCCACGATCCCCGGCCAACTCGCCCCGGCCCCGCGGCTGCTGCTCGGCCCCGGCCCGAGCGACGCGCACCCCCGCGTGCTGACGGCCATGACCACGCCGTTGCTCGGCCACCTCGACCCGCAGTTCATGGAGCTGATGTTCGAGACGCAGGAGATGTGCCGGCAGGTCTACAAGACGAAGAACAAGTTCACGCTGCCGATCTCCGCGACCGGCACGGCCGGCATGGAGACGTGCCTGGTGAACCTGCTGGAACCCGGCGACAAGGCCGTCGTCGCGACGATGGGGTACTTCGGCAACCGGATGGTGGACATCGCCGGCCGCACCGGGGCGCAGGTCACGCGGCTCGACGCGAAGTGGGGGACGGTCTTCGACCTCAACTTGCTCCGCGACACGCTGAAGTCGGTCCGGCCGAAGGTGCTGGCCCTGGTCCACGCGGAAACGTCCACCGGTGCGCTGCAGCCGATGGAGGAGGTCGGCAAGCTGGCCCACGAGTTCGGCGCGCTGGTCGTCGTGGACGCGGTGACCTCCCTCGGCTGTTCGCCGCTCGAAGTCGATGCGTGGGAACTCGACGCGGTGTTCAGCTGCTCGCAGAAGGGCCTCGGCTGCCCGCCGGGGTTGTCGCCGGTGACGTTCAGCGAGCGGGCGATGGACGCGGTCAAGGCGCGCAAAACGAAGTGCCAGAGCTGGTACTTCGACCTGACGTTGATCGGCACATACTGGGGCGGCGACCGGGCGTACCACCACACCGGGCCGATCAGCATGGTCTACGCCCTCCGCGAAGGACTTCGCATCGTGCTGGAAGAAGGGCTGGAAACTCGCTGGGCGCGGCACGTCCGCAACCACCGAGCGCTGAAGGCCGGCCTCGAAGCGCTGGGCATGGAGTACACGGCCGACCCCGCCCACCAACTGCCGCAGCTGAACGCCGTCCGCATCCCGGCGGGCGTGGACGACATGACGTGTCGGAAGAAGCTGCTGAACGACTTCGGCATCGAGATCGGCGGCGGCCTCGGCGACTTCAAGGGCCTCGCGTGGCGGATCGGGCTGATGGGCCACAACAGCAAGCCGGCGAGCGTGCTGCTCGTGCTGGCCGCACTGGAGCAGGTGCTGAAGACGGCGGGGGCCGGCATCACGCCGGGGGCCGGCGTCGCCGCCGCCGAGGGCGTGTACGCGATGAAGGTGTGACTCTTGGCGAGCGGGGGGCGTAAGCCCCCTGATTCTCGTGGGAGCTTCTCAAGAATCAGGGGGCTTACGCCCCCGCTCGCCGAAAGAGGGTACCGCAGGTGGCAAATCTCCGACCGCTTGGCATGGTTGTGATTGTTGTCTTGTGGAACGTCCCCTTAGCGGCCGGAATGTGGTTTGACGCATTCGGTAGGGGGCTTCTAGCCAGCAGTCTGCTGTCCGGCGGGTGGTTGGTGGCCGCTTGGTTCTCGGCCGCTTGGCGGACACGGTTTTTCACCCCGGACGCACCGTCACGGTTGACCGACGAACAGGTGATATGGTCAGTGGCGGGGGTGCTCGGTACGGGCGTTGTCGGGTGCGCTCTGCTTTGACTTGGATACAGGCCGGACATCGAACCGTGGAGACGACCGATGGCCGCGCAACTGCTCTTCGAGCCTTCTTGGGAAAGGATGTTCCAGGCCCTTGAGAACGTCCGTCTCTGCCGGGAACGGGCCGTTGCCGCCCTTAACGCCACCGGCATTCCCTATACAGTGATCGGCGGGCAGGCGGTCGCGTATTGGGTCGAAACGAAGGACGACGGGGCGGTCCGCGGCACGCCGAACTCCGACTTCCTGATCCGCGACGCAGACTTCGACGCGGCTCGCTCGGCGTTCGAGTCGGCCGGCTTCGTCCACCGGCCCGAAGCATTTCGAGGGGCCTTCGGCGACGGGCCGGACGGCAAGCCTCGAAATGGCGTCCGGCTCTGGATCGCGGACGAGCGGGTGCGGACGGACGACCTGTTACCGCTCCCCGACGTTTCGGAACGGATCAACGGGCCGCGCTTCCCGGTCATCACGCTCGAAGCCCTGCTCCGCATGCTGCTCGTCCGGGACCGCAACGTCGATGGGATGTACCTCCGCGACCTGCTCGGCGTCGGCCTGTTCGATTGGTCCTGGCCCGACCGCTACCCGCCACCGCTCGACGAGCGGCTTCGCCACGTGCTGAACACTCCCGATGGCTGACCCCTTCGACTTCGACGCCATCGTTCTTGGCGGGGGGGCGGCCGGCCTCATGGCCGCGATCCACGCCGCGGAGCGGGGCCGCCGCGTGCTGCTGCTCGAGAAGGGGAAGAAGCCCGGCGTCAAAATCCTCATGTCCGGCGGCACGCGGTGCAACATCACCCACGACTGCGACAACCGCGGCATCGTCGAAGCCTTCGGGCACAACGGCCAGTTCCTTCACTCCGCGCTCGCCACCTTCGGCGTCCGCGACACGATCAACTTCTTTGAAGCCGAGGGCGTCGCCACGAAGGTCGAGGAGACGGGTAAAATCTTCCCCGTCTCCGACCGCGCGCTCGACGTGCTCAACGCCCTCCTCCGGCGGCTCGCCCGCACGGCCGCGACGCTCGCGCTCCAGGAACCGGCCCGCGACGTGGTCGCGTTGCCGGAGGGCGGGTTCCGCGTCGTCACGGACAAGCGCTCGCCCACCTGCGAGCGCGTCGTCGTCACGACCGGCGGCCTCTCGTTCCCCGGCTGCGGCACGACCGGCGACGGGTACGCCTTCGCCACGAAGTTCGGCCACACCCTCGTCCCGACGCGGCCGGCCCTCGTGCCGGTCACGGTCCAGCCGGCGTGGATCAAGGAACTACAAGGCGTCACGCTCCCCGACATCGGGCTGAAGGTGCTGGACGAAAGCAAAGTCCTCTCGGCCCGCCGCGGCTCGACGCTGTTCGCGCACTTCGGGCTGACCGGCCCGGCCCCGCTCGACGTGAGCCGGGCGATCAGCGGCCACGCCGCACCGACAAGCCTGACCCTAGAAGCCGACCTGCTGCCGACGGTGAAGGAGCCGGCGTTCGACGACTTCCTGCGAACCGAGACGGCCGCGAACGGCAAGCAACTGCTCGCCGGGGTAATGTCCGCGATGCTGCCCCGCCGCGTGTGCGACCAGTTGCTCGCGCAATGCGGCCTCCCCGCCGACCGGCGCGCGGCGGCGCTCAGTAAGGTCGAGCGGCAGAAGCTCGTGGCCGCGGCAAAGCGGCTGCGGCTGCCGGTGCGGGGCACGCTCGGCTACGAGAAGGCCGAGGTCACGGCCGGCGGCGTCGCGCTCGCGGAGGTCGATTCCCGCACGATGCAGAGCAAGCGGCAGCCGGGCCTGTTCCTGGCCGGCGAGGTACTCGACCTCGACGGGTGGATCGGCGGGTACAACTTCCAGTCCGCGTGGAGCACCGGCTGGCTGGCGGGGAAGCACGTGTGAGCGACCCGACTTCCGAAGTCCGGCTTCGACTTCGGAAGTCGATCCCGCGCAGAAGCATTTCTTCCCTTCCGTGCGTGCTGGCCCCCACTCGACTTCCGAAGTCGAAGCCGGACTTCGGAAGTCGGGCCTGGTTCGACGAAAACTACTCGCCCGCCCCGGCGGTCGGTAGAATGTCGGAACGATTCCCTCTCCCGCGTTCCCCGTGGAGCCGCCGCCATGACTCGCCATGCGGCCGCGATCTCGGCCTTCCTCACCCTCCTCGGCCCGGCCGTGGCCATCGACCCGGACCCGGCCAAACTCGCCCCGACCGCCGAGCAGGCCGACCGGGCGAAGCAACTCGCCGCCAAGCTCGGCGACCCGGTGTTCCAGGTCCGCGACGACGCCACCCGCGAGCTGAGGAAGCTCGGCCGCGCCGCGCTGCCGGTCCTCGCCGACACGCTCGACACGACCGCCGACCCGGAAGTCCGCAACCGGTGCGAGACGCTCCTGCCGGCCGTCCGGGACGCCGACCTCAAGGCCCGGCTCGCGGTCTTCCTCGCCGACGCGGACGGGAAGTTCGACCACGACCTGCCGGCGTGGGACGCCTTCCGGGAGGTCGCCGGGAACACGGCCGCGGCGCGGCAACTCTACGCCGACGCCTGCCGCACGAAGGTGAACGTGGAACTGCTGCGGGCCCACGGCCGGCCGACGGAGGCCGAGCCGCTCGTGCTCGCCCGGCGGGCACAACTCTACTCGGTCGCGATCCGGGTTGCCAACGCTTCCACGACGCGGACGCCGTCGCCCGCGGACGTGGCGGCCCTGTTGTTCGCGGAGGCCGGGGTCACGATCACGAACCGGACGAACTCCTACGCCCTCACCAGCCTGATGACGCGGCCGCACGTCCGCGACGCGCTGACCGCCCCGGCCGGGGAGCCGCTCCGCAAGCTGCTGGCGCACTGGATGGACACCCGGACCAACCCACTGGAAATCTCCCAGGCGCTCAGCCTGGCCGGGCTGTTGAACTTCAAGGAGTTTCCGGTCGGGAAGTACGCCGAGCGGGTGCTGACGACCGCGGGGACGGCCCCGACGACGCGGATGATCGCCCTGACGACCGCCGCCCGTGTCGGCGGCAAGGACGTGCTCCCGGTGCTCGCGAAGGGCATGGCCGACAAGACGGCCCACACCGTCACGTGGTTCGTCAACGGCCAGCGGACGGCCCACGAAATCCAGGTCCGGGACATCGCCCTCGTGATGAGCCTGATCCTGACCGACCAGAAGGTGGAGGACTTCGGCGTCGAGGTGAAGAACCGGCCGGCCGGGTTGGCCGGCAACGACGTGCTGAAGTTCAGCTACCTCTACTACGCCTTCCCGACCGAGAAGGCCCGCGACGCCGGGTTCGCGAAGTGGGACCAGTTGAAGGCGAAGGTGAAGCCGGCCGAGAAGAAATGATCGACTAACGGTAAAACGCGGGCGGAGGGGATCGGTCTCTCCGCCCGCATTCGTTTACTGATCGAGGCCGACCGTCTCGCCGCCGTTCGGCGTGATCGCCGAGTAGAACGCCTGCGGGGCGACGCCGCCGCTGATCGTCCGGACGCTGCCGTCGCCGAGGCCGGCGAGCACGATCCCGGTGTGGGCCGACTGCGGCACGGCCGGGTTGCACGCGACCTGCGACACGGCCGCCTGGAACGGCGGCGTCGGGTTCGTGGCCGTCG
The DNA here is from genome assembly GCF_059499385.1 of Limnoglobus sp. Classification (NCBI taxonomy): domain Bacteria; kingdom Pseudomonadati; phylum Planctomycetota; class Planctomycetia; order Gemmatales; family Gemmataceae; genus Limnoglobus; species Limnoglobus sp. Next base: position 48,883 of record NZ_JCABYM010000064.1, read on the forward strand.
GCGTGCCGCCGCCGCCGTTCGTCGGCCCGTTGCCCACGTACCCCAGGACCTGGCCGGTCGTGTTCAGCGTCACCGGGCTGGCCGGGGCGAACTGCCCCGTGCCGGGGGCCGCCTGGATCGCCGTCGGCACCACGTAGGTGACGACCGGGGTGGCGGTGAACGTGCCGGGGAACGACCCGGTCGAGACGGTCACGGTCGCGATCCCGCCGAGCGCCCACAGGTTCGGGACCGTGCCGCACTCCATGTACCGCTCGGTGAACACGACCGTGTTCGACGTGCCGTCCGCCAGCGAGCCGGGGAACGTCGGCCCGGTCTGGCCGAACAGCATCCCGTTGGCCGCGTAGCTGCCCGGCGTCATCGGCACGGCCGACGCCAGCGTCGCCCCGTTGTGGATGATGTCCGTGTTGAACGTCTTCAGCCCGCTGTTCCCGGTCGGGTCGGACGGGCAGAGGAACGTCGGGATCGGCCGGTTGCCGACGGCCGTGCCGTAACTCGTCGCGGACGCGGCCGGCGTCGCCCCGGTCGCGTACAGCTTGAAGACGTTGTCCTGCTCGATGTTCGGCAAGAGCCGGAAGAACACCGAGTGCAGGCTCAGGCCGGTCGGCACGCTGGCGTTGACCGTGCCCACGTCCCGGACGACCGGCAGCTTCCCGCCGTTCGCGTCCGCGTAGCTGTGGACGGCCAGCGCGAGCTGCTTCAGGTTGTTCGTACACTTGATCCGGGCGGCCGCCTCCCGGACCTTCTGGACGGCCGGCAACAGGAGGCCGATCAGGATGGCGATGATCGCGATCACCACCAGTAGTTCGATGAGCGTGAACGCCCGGCGAGCGTGAGACCCGTGCATGGGCACCTCGAAAAGGAAGCGTGATGTCGGACGAGAGGTAGGCAGGGGAGCGAGAGGAGCCGATGGGAGGTGGCCGTCGCCTGCGAGGGTGGGCCGCGTCGTCCTCAACTTGCCACGCTACATTCATACAGGAACCGGCCGAAAGCGGGGACCGGATTCTTCTCGATTCTTTCACACGCCCTCCCGAAAACCCGACACCGTGCGGCCCGATCAAACCTTTTCGGGCGTCCGCTGAACCGCATTTCTCAGAAAGATTCCCCCGCGGCGTCGGTATCCGTCGCTGGCCATTGGTTCCCGACGGGCGGTTCCCGCCTACAATGTCCGCGACCTATCGGATTCGGTGGGTCGGTCGCTCCCACTCTCACGTTCCGAGGAGTTCCAAAGATGCGGAAGATGCTTGTTGCGGCCGTCGTCGCCGCCGCGACGTTCGGCGTGGCCTACGCCGAGCACGTCAAGTCCGGTCCGGAAACCGGCGCGAAGGTTCCGGGGCCGTTCCACCCGCTGAACATCAACGGGGACAAGGCCGGCGAGAAGGCGTGCCTGTACTGCAAGAACGGCAGCAACCCGGTGGCCGTGGTGTTCGCCCGCAGCACGACCGACCCGCAAGTCGCGAAGCTGCTGAAGAAGCTGGACGAGGCGACGAAGGCCAACGAGAAGGCCGACATGGGCAGCTACGCCGTCTTCCTGACGGACGACGACAAGGCCGCCGACGCGCTCAAGAAGATGGTGGACAAGGAAGGGCTGAAGACGCTGGTCGTGAGCGTGGACAACCCGGCCGGCCCGGAGAAGTACAAGATCGCGAAGGACGCGGACGTGACCGTGCTGCTGTACACCGACCACGTCGTGAAGGCGAACCACGCGTTCAAGGCCGGCGAGCTGAAGGACGCCGACATCGAGACGATCGCGAAGGACGTGTCCAAGATCCTGCCGACGAAGTAACCCGACGGCCGTCGAACGAAGCCGCCGGGGCCGCCCCGGCGGTTTTTTTGCGCCGGTTTCCGCCGATTTCCCTTCCCTTTCGCCGGTCCCCACGGCAGAATAGCCGCGCTCGCGTGCAATCCCGGAGAACTCATCCCATGAACCGTTTCGTGCTCACGACCCTCTGCGCCGGCCTGCTCGCCGCCGCCGGGGTCGGGGCCGACTTGAAGTCCGGCCCGGAGGTCGGCAAGTCGGTCAACGTCTTCCACCCGCTCCTCGTGACGGGGCCGGACGCCGGCGAGAAGGCGTGCCCGGTCTGAAAGAACGGGGGCAACCCGGTTGCGGCGGTCTTCGCCCGCGACCTCACCCCCGCCTTGGCCGGTCTGGTCAAGAAGCTCGATGAAGCCGCCGAAGCCAACAAGTCCGCCAAGCTCGGGTCGTTCGTGGTCCTGCTCAGCGACGACGACAAGGCCGAGCCGAAGGTCAAGGAATTCGGCGAGAAGGCGAAGGTCAAGAAGGTCGTCCTCGGGATCGACAACGTCAGCGGCCCGGACGGGTACGACATCGCGAAGGACGCCGACGTGACGGTCGTGCTGTACGTCAAGAAGAAGGTCGCCAAGACGTTCGCCTTCAAGAAGGGCGAGCTGGCCGACAAGGACGTGACCGCGATCGTCGATTCGCTGAAGGACATCCTGCCGAAGAAGTGACCCGCCGTTCCATTCCCGCACGCGACCACCGCCGGGGGCGTTCCCCGGCGGTTTTTTCGCGCCCGGCCCGCGGCGGAAATTACTGGCACTCCCGCCGGCCGCGCGGTAACACAAGGGTCCGCCCGCCGCGCCCCGGAGTTCCCGCCATGCGATCCCTTCTCTCCCTCGTTCTTGCTCTTGCACTCTCACACGCCCTTCTCGCCGCCGACAAACCGTTGGTCGTCAAGGAAGAAGGCCAACCCGTCGCGGCCAACGCCGAGCGGGTGATGAAGGCCCTCGACTTCCTCGGCACGCCGCTGCCGAAGGACGTGGCGAAGGACCTGGCCGCGGCCGTCGAGAAGCAGGACGCGGGCGAAATCCAGAAGCTGCTCGACGACCGCGTGCTGTTCGTCGTCAGCATCAACCCGGAAGCCCGCGTGAAGGTCGCCGCCGGGCCGGCCGCCCCGACGCTCCAACAGGCCGGGTGGACGCCGGTGCTCGTGAAGGTGACGAACGAGGCGGCGCTCAAGAAGCGGCTGTCCGTCGGCAGCTCCCTGTCCGGCCCGGTCTACTCCGGGGCCGGCCGCCAGGAGCGGGACCCGAAGGCGGACGCGACCATCGTGAAGCGGTTCGCGCAACTGGAGATGTTCCAATCCCCGCCGATGACGCAGAACCTCAGCGGGCTGAAGGTCGAGTACGCTATCGCCCTCATCTACTCCAGCGAGGCCGGGAAGCGGGAACTGACCGTCACGTTCGACGCGGGGCAGGGGACGCAGGACCTGGGGTTCCGCGCGGAGGTTCCGGTCGTCTTCGACATCAAGCCGGCGATCCCGGTGAAGCTGAAGGTGCTCGACTTCGACGGCAAGCCGACGGTCGGCCGGTTCACGTTCACGGACGCGGCCGGGCACGTCTACCCGCCGCAGGCGAAGCGGCTCGGCGTCGATCTCTTCTTCCAGAAGCAAATCTACCGGGCCGACGGCGGCACGGTGCTGCTCCCGCCCGGCGAGTTCCTCGTCGAGTACGGCCGCGGGCCGGAGTACCACGTCATTCAACAGAAGATCGCCGTGAAGCACCTCGTTGACACCGCGCTCAAGCCCGGCGTCCTCACCAACCCGCCGCCGGACGTGCCGCCGATGGAACAGGCGTTCACGTTCAAACTGCAGCGCTGGATCAACCCGGCGGATTTCGGGTTCTACAGCGGCGACCACCACATCCACGCGGCCGGGTGCGCCCACTACACGAACCCGACCGAGGGCATCATGCCGGAGGACATGTTCCTGCACGTCAAGGGGGAGGGGCTGAACGTCGGCTGCTGCCTGACGTGGGGGCCGTGCTACGACTTCCAGCGGAAGTTCTTCGACGCGAAGCCGTGGGAGCGGAGCGAGCCGTTCACGGTCCTGAAGTACGACGTGGAGGTGAGCGGGTTCGGTTCGCAGGCGCTCGGGCACGTCAACCTGCTGAACCTGCGGGACCAGACGTACCCCGGCTCCGACGGGACGAAGCTGAAAGGCTGGCCGACGTGGACGACGCCGCTCATGAAGTGGGCCAAGGCGCAGGGCGGCGTGACCGGGTACGCGCACTCGGCGAACGGCCTGAACGTGAACCCGGAGGCGAGCACCCGCCGGCTGTTCGTGGCGCTCGACAAGGGGACGAAGGGGCACGTCACGAAGGACGACGCCGCGGCCGGGTCGTGGCCGCTGCCGGAGAAGTTCGAGAAACTCGACGCGGACAAGGACGGCAAGGTGACGGAGATTGAGCTGCGGAAGGGGACGGACCGGCAGGTGCAGAAGCTGCCGAACCTGCTCGTCCCGGAGATGGGCGGCATCGGGGCGCAGGAGATCTGCGTCACGTCGGCGCTCGGCGTGTGCGACTTCATCAGCGCGATGGACACCGACCGCGTGGCCGAGTGGAACTGCTGGTACCACATCTTGAACTGCGGGTTCCCGCTGAAGGTGTCCGGCGAGACCGACTTCCCGTGCGTCAGCGGCGGCCGGGTCGGCCAGGGCCGCGTGTACGTGAACCTCGGCAAGGTCGAGATGGTGGACTACGGGGCGTTCTGCAAGGGGATCGCGGCCGGCCGGTCCTACGTGTCCGACGGGTACGCCCACTGCTTCGACTTCAAGGCCGGCGACGGCAAGCTCGGCGACACGATCAAGGTGGCGGCCGGCACGAAGCTGCCGGTGACGGCGAAGGTCGCGTTCGACCGGCACCTGTACCTCGGCACGGCCGTCGGCGGCCGGCAGGCCCCGACGGAAACGCGGACGGTCGAACTCGTCGTCAACGGTCAAGTCATCGCGAAGAAGGACGTTCCCGCCGATCAGAAGCTGCACGACGTGTCGTTCGACTTCACGCCGACGCGGAGCAGTTGGGTGGCGATCCGGCAGTTCCCGCAACTGCACACGAACCCGGTGTTCGTGACGGTGGACGACAAGCCGATCCGCGCCTCCCGCGACAGCGCCAAGTGGTGCGTCGGCGTGATCGAGCAGTTGTGGAAGGCGCGGGCGATGAACATCCGGCCGGCCGAGCGGCCGGAGGCGGAGAAGACGTTCAAGGAGGCGGTCGAGATTTACCGTCGCATCGCGAAGGAGGCGGAGTAAGTCATCGGGTATAACGGGTATCGGGTATCGGGTTTCGCAACCCGGTTCTGCGATACCCGATACCCGATACCCGACAGACCCGCTCCCATGTTCTACCACCGCATCTTCGCCCACTCCGCGGCCGCCGTCCCGCCGTCGGCCCTCGCCGAGCACCTGCACGCGCTCGGGCTGGCCGTGGAACCGCACTTCAAGGGGGACGACCTCGGCTGGACCCGCGGCGAGTTGGTCCTCCCTGGCGGGCAGACGCCGATCTTGTTGGAGCGCTATCTGACCGAGGAAGACGACCTGCGGGACGACTTGAACGCATTTGCGGCCGAGCTGGAAACGATGACCTACAGCCCGGCGAACGTGCCGCTGATGGAGCACGTCATCAACACGAAGCAGCTCGTCACGCTGCGCAAGCCGATCGACCACGCCGACGAGTCGCGGCTGGACGCGACGGTACAGGCGGCCGTGCGGTTCCTCGCGGCGGCGACGGCCGGCGTCTACCAGATCGACGGCCAGGGCTGGTTCGCCGCGGACGGGGCGCTGCTGCTGCAAGAGTATTGAGAGCGCCAGACTTCCGAAGTCCGGCTTCGACTTCGGAAGTCGAGGGGAGAGAGGCGTCAACAAACCCCGCGAACGCCTCCGTGCCGGATCGACTTCCGAAGTCGAAGCCGGACTTCGGAAGTCTGGCGCTCACCCGTCCGGCGTGTCGAGCAGCCCTTGCAGCCGGGCCGCCAGCTCCGGCGGGAACTTCGCCGGCCACGTCGCGTCGATCCCGCCTACGTCAATGAGGTCGCGAAGGTCCATCCGATCCCCGCGAAGAAACGACGTGAGTTTCATCCGCACCAGCGCTTCCAGGGAAAGGACACGGAAGTCCGCCGCGGGTTCCGATTCACTCAAGTCCGGCGTGGGCAGCACGTATTCCTTCCGAACCTTCTCCCCGGCGAAGATGACGTGAACCGCGTCGCGGGCCTTCGCATCGGGGCCGTCGAGGAACATGTCAATACTCGCCGCGTGCCGGTAAACGAACCCGACGCCTTCGAGCGCTACCTTCGCCGCGTCTAGGTCGGCGCGGTTCAGCAGGATGTCCACGTCCTGCGTGTTGCGGACGGCCGCCGCGTCCACGCGGCCGACCCACTCGGCGACGGCGTTCCCACCGATCACGGCATACGGCACGCCGCGGGCTTCGAGGGCGGCCGTCGCCCGCCGCAGGCGGTCGCGGACGGCGTCGGCGGCGGCCATGCTTCGCTCCCAGCCGGAGATCATGCGGGTGGTCATGTCGCCAGTATACATGGCCGGCTGCCCTTCGCGCGGCCCGGCCGGCAGGGTAGGATGCTGACCGACGGCGAGGGGGCGACCATGACGGTGGACGAATTCCTGTATCGCTACGGCGACGAGAGTGGCGTCGAACTTGTCGCCGGAGAACCAACTCCTGTGCCGCCGACCGGCGCGAGGCAAGGACAGGTTTGCGCGACGACTGCGTACCTGGTGGGGGACTTCATCAAGGCTCGCAAACTCGGGCGAGTGATGAGTAACGACACGTTCATCCGCACGACCGTGAATCCCGATGGCTGTCGCGGGGCGGACGTGTGCTTCGTCAGTTACGAGGTGTTGCCGGTGGGCCAGAACCTTCCGAAGGCGTTGGTCCCGCCGTTGGAACTGGTGATCGAAGTCCGGTCGCCGGCCAACACCATAGCGGCGATGGTCGCGAAGGCTCACGAGTACCTTGAAGCCGGCGTGCGGTGCGTGGTCGTCCTCGACCCCCAGACCGATTCGGGTGGCGTGTTTCGCTCGGACGAACTGCCGCAGCGGTTCCACAACGGCGACACGCTCACCTTGCCGGACGTGTTGCCCGGCTTCGCCGTGCCGGTGGCGAAGTTCTTTGAATAACATGTCCCCATGAGTAGCACGGCCGAGAAGTACCTCCGCCCCGAAGTCATCCGCCAGGTCGCGCGGCTCGACCTGCGGGCCAAGTTCATCGTCGAGGGGTTCCTCACCGGCCTCCACTCGTCACCGTTCCAGGGGTTCTCCGTCGAGTTCTCCGAGCACCGCAAGTACACGCCCGGCGACGACATCTCCGACATCGACTGGAAGGTGTACGCCAAGACCGGCCGGTACTACGTCAAGAAGTTCCGGGCCGAGACGAACATGACCGGCTACCTGGTCATGGACCTGTCGAAGTCCATGGGGTACACGTACCGCCAGGAACTCACGAAGTTCGAGTACGGCATCTGCCTCGCTGCCGCCCTCGCGTACCTGATGGTCCACCAGCAGGACCCGGTCGGCCTCGTCACGTTCGACGAGAAGATTCAAACCGTGCTGCCGCCGAAGAGCAAGCGGAGCCAGCTCGGGTCGATGCTCAGCGTCCTCGCGAACCTCCAGCCGACCGGCCCGACGGACATCGCCAACGGGCTGTTCCAGCTCGCCGGCCTCATCCGCGGCAAGTGCCTCATCATGCTGTTCAGCGACCTGTTGACCGACCCGGACCCGGTGCTCAAAAGCCTCTACCGGCTGCGGCACGCCGGGCACGAGGTCATCCTGTTCCACATCCTGGACGAGGCGGAGGTCAAGTTCCCGTTCACCGGCCTCAACGACTTCGAGGACCCGGAGACGGGGACCATCGTGAAGGACATCGACGCCCGCGGCATCCGCGAGGACTACCTCCAGAGCCTCGGCGAGTTTCAGGAAACGTGGAAGCGGGAGTGCGGGCTGGCGAACGTCGATTACGTGCCGATGGACACGAGCGTCGGGTTCGACAAGGCGCTCATGGAGTACCTCATCCAACGGACGAGAAGGTTTTCATGAAGAACGGCCACAGATTACACAGAGAAAACAGATCAGAACCAAACCAAAAATCTTGTTTTCATTCTGATCTGTGATTTCTGTGTTCCTCTGTGGCTGATTTCTCGATTTCAAACCGGAAGTCGCAGTGCGGCGCGCCCTGCATGATCGTCTGCGTGCGGGTGAGGCGGATGCCGGGATGGAACCCGCGGCACAGCTCCCCGTCGCGGGTGCAGGACATTACCTCGCCGAGGTCCGGCATCCCCAGCTCGCGGTACAGCTCCGCGTACCGGCAGCGGGTCACGTTGAACGACAGCCGCTCGGCCGATTCCTCCAGGTAGTCGATCCGCAGCGCGTCGTCCGCCTCCCACATCGGCAGCGTCAGCCGGAACCGCTCCAGCGGCGGGCGAGATGAATCGCCGTCGGACGACAGCCGCTCGCCGAGCTGGAACGCCATCGCCGTCGTCGTCGCGCGGACGATCGCGACGGCCTTCTCGCGGCCGACTTCCGGCACGAGGTGTTCGAGCAACTCTTTCACGAACAGCGCCTCGACCCGCCGCCGCTGCAACAGGCTGATTTCGGCCATGCGAACGCCCCTCCGATGAGTTTGTATTCGCGCGTCGGGCACGCGTGTTGCTCTCGTTCCGTCGCCGGACGGCGGGGCGGCTTCGTGGCCGTCCGGTCGTTCCGTTTCTATCAGGAGACCAACCCATGACGAGCAATTACTTGCGTGCCGGGGCGGTGGCGGCGTGCCTGTTCTTCGCGGCGGCCGCGACGGCGGCCGACCCGGTCCAGCCGACCGCCGGCAAGACGTTCCGGGCGAAGGAAGTGTTGGGCACGAAGATTCTCATCGACGGGAACACGAGCGTCGGCACGGTCGATGACCTCGTGTTCGACGACGCCGGGAACCTCGACTACCTGATCGTCGAGAACGGCGGCAAGCTGACCACCGTTCCGTTCGACGCGACCAAGTTCGACCTCGAGAAGAAGACGGCCACGCTGTCCCTGACGGCCGACCAGTACAAGGTCATCCCGACGTACACGATCAAGACGTACCCGAGCTTCTACACGCCGGCGTACCGGACGGAAGTGTACCGGTTCTACAACCTCACGCCGCGGGAACTGCGGCGGCTCGGCAACCCGCGCCGCTAATCTTCGGAAGTACGAAATCCGAAGTACGAAATCCGAAAGAAGAAGGGCGGTTGAAGCCCGGCCTTCTTTCGGATTTTGTGCTTCGGATTTCGGATTTACCCGTCCTATTCGGTACATCAGTTGCCGACCGTTCTCCACTCCCGCTCGGCCGTTCGCGACCGTCCGCAGAACGCACGGGATAATCCCCTCAACTTTGGAGAACCAATTATGGCCGTCGAATCTCGTTTGCCCCCCGAAACCCGCGACCGGACCGACCGGACCGACTTCCCGATCGAGAACGAGGACGTGTACCCGGTCCGCACCCGCGTGTCGTGGTCGGCGATCCTCGCCGGGGTCGCCCTGTCGTTGGCGATGTACTTCCTGCTGTCGCTGCTCGGCGGGGCCGTCGGGCTGTCGATCAGCGACAAGGTGTCGGCCGACTCGCTGAGCACCGGGGCGGTCGTATTCGCCGTCGTCGTGACGTGCGTGTCGCTGTTCGTCGGCGGGTACGTGGCCAGCCAGCTGACCGTCGGCGAGAACCGGCTGGAGGGCGTGCTGTACGGCATCCTCGTGTGGGCCGGGACGTTCGGGATGCTGGTCTACCTCATGTCGGCCGGCGTGCGGATGGGGTACAACGCGATGATGGGCGTGGCCAACGTCGCCGGCGAGACGACGACCCAGGCCCAGTGGGAGGACGCGGCCCGGCGGGCCGGCGTGCCGCCGGAGCGGATCGAGGAGTGGCGGCGGACGGCCCAGAACGCCCCGGCCGAGGCCCGCGCCGCGGCGCAAGACCCGGCCAACCGGCAGGCGGCGGCGAACGCCGCGACGCGGGTGGCGTGGTACTCGTTCTTCGGCGCGTGGGTGTCGATGGCGGTCGCCGCGTTCGGCGGGTGGTGCGGGACCGGGCCGGTGTTCCGGTTCGTCCGCGTCCCCGGCGGCGCGGTCCGCGCGGCGACGGCGTAGCGGTAAATCCGAAATCCGAAGTACGAAATCCGAAAGAAGAACCTCGCAGGTTTTCCTTTCGGATTTCGTACTTCGGATTTTGTGCTTAGTTCGTGTAGTCCGCCATCGGCGGGCAGGTGCAGATCAGGTTGCGGTCGCCGCCGACGTTGTCGATCCGCTTGACGTGCGGCCAGAACTTCGCCTCCCGCACCCACGGCAGTGGGTAGACGGCCGCCTCCCGCGAGTAGGGGTGCGGCCACTCGCCGACCACCTCCGCGGCCGTGTGCGGGGCGTTCTTCAGCGGGTTGTCCGTCCGCGGCCACTCGCCGGACCGCACCTTTTGAATCTCGCCGTGGATCGCGATCATCGCGTCGCAGAACCGGTCGAGTTCCGCCTTCGACTCCGACTCGGTCGGCTCGACCATCATCGTCTCGACGACCGGAAACGACACTGTCGGGGCGTGGAACCCGTAGTCCATCAGCCGCTTCGCGATGTCTTCCGCCGTGACGCCGACCTCGGCCTTCAAATTGCGCAGGTCGAGGATGCACTCGTGCGCCACCCGGCCGTGGTCGCCGGTGTAAAGAATCGGGAAGTAGTCCTTGAGCCGGTGGGCCGCGTAGTTCGCGTTCAGGATGGCGATTTCCGTCGCCTTCGTGAGGCCCGTGCCCCCCATCATCCGGCAGTACATCCACGAGATCGTCGTGATGAGCGCCGAGCCGAACGGCGTCGCTGACACCGCGTTGTCAGTCCCCAGGAACGGGTCGGCCGGCAGGTGCGGGGCGAGGTGCGCGGCGACGGCGATCGGCCCCATGCCCGGCCCGCCGCCGCCGTGCGGGATGCAGAACGTCTTGTGCAGGTTCATGTGGCACACGTCCGCCCCGATCGCGCCCGGCGACGTGAGGCCGACCTGCGCGTTCAGGTTCGCCCCGTCCATGTACACCTGCCCGCCGGCGGCGTGGACGGCGGCGCAAATCTCGCGGATCCGCTCCTCGAAGACGCCGTGCGTGGACGGGTACGTGACCATGAGTGCCGCCACCCGCGGGCCGTGCTCGGCGAGCTTCGCCTTCAGATTCTCGACATCGACGTTCCCCTTCGCGTCGCACGCCACCGGCACGATGGTCAGGCCCATCATCTGCGCACTGGCCGGGTTCGTGCCGTGCGCCGAGATCGGGATCAAGCACACGTCGCGGTGGGATTCATTCCGCGCGGCGTGGTAGTTGCGGATCGTCATCAGCCCGGCGTACTCGCCCTGCGCCCCCGAGTTCGGCTGGAACGACACGGCCGCGAGGCCGCAGATTTCCGCGAGCCAGTCGCCGAGCTGCGCGAGCATCGTGCGGTAGCCGCCGGTCTGCGATTCCGGGGCGAACGGGTGGACGGCCGCGAACTCCGGCCACGAGACGGGGGCCATCTCGCTGGCGGCGTTGAGCTTCATCGTGCAGGAGCCGAGCGGGATCATGGAATGCACGAGTGAGATGTCGCGGTTCTCCAGCCGCTTGACGTACCGGACGAACTCGGTCTCCGTGTGGTGGCGGTTGAAAACCGGGTGCGTCAGGACCGGCGACGTGCGGGCGAGCGGCGTCTTTTCCTGTCCCCTCCCCCCTTGGGGGGGAGGGTTAGGGAGGGGGGTCGGCGGGGCCGGTCGCTGATGACTTCCTTGAGTGGTTGCACTCCCCGGGGGGGGGGGGGGGGGGGGGGGGGGGGGGGGGGGGCGGGGGGGGGGGGGCGGGG
>NZ_JCABYM010000065.1:0-3144 GCF_059499385.1 Limnoglobus sp.
GAAGCGACGGGGTGTGGGACCAACCCCCACACCCCGTCGCTTCCGCTCAGGGTTCCACGAAGCCGGTCGTTGCCGTTTCGAGACACGGCACGCTTACGCCGTGACGCTCGCCGTTGCTCTTGCGGGACGCCGTTGCGATTTACTCACTCACGCCGCCCGCTTCAGCTCCCGCGTCTCTTGAAGGACCGCCAGCAGCCCGTGGTAGTGGTGCTCGAACGTCCACGCCTTCGCCGCGTCGCGGGCGGCCGCCGACGCCCTCGCCCGCGCCGCCGGGTCGGTGAACGCCGCCATCGCCGCCCCCAACTCCGCCGCCGCGTGCGGGTCGGAGACGACGACGCTGTTCGCCGAACTCAGCAACTCGGCCGCGCCGTTGTACCGCGTCGTCACCACCGGCAGGCCGCACGCCAGCGCCTCCAGCACGACCAGCGAGCACGGGTCGTAGAACGTCGGGTGCGCCAGGAAGTCGGCCGCGAAGTATGCGTCCTTCGGGTCTTTTCTGAAGCCGAGGAACGACACGCGGTCGGCGACGCCGAGCGACTCCGCCAGCCGCTGGTACGGCTCGCCCTTGTCGCTGCCGATCACGAGGAGGCGGAAGTCGCGGTCCCGCGGCACGAACGGCAGCGCCTTCAGCAGCGGGGCCAGGCCCTTCAGCCGGTAGTTCGTGGCGATGAACAGCGCGACCGCCGTTTCCGGCCGGACGCCCCAGCGGTCCCGCTCCGCGGCCCGCCGCTTCGGGCGGTCGTCCGCGACGAACCGGAGCGGGTCGATGGCGCTGTGCAGCACCCGCACGGCCCCCGGCCCGACGCCGTAGTATTGCTCGAAGTGGCCGCGGACCATCTCGCTGTTCACCAGGATCGTCGGCCGCCGGTCGCCGAAATATTGCTTCCGCTCCAGCCGCGTGTACGACCAGTTCGCCGGGTCGAACCGCTTGCCCCACCGCGCGAGCAGCCGGCGGTAGCGGCCGGGCTCCTTCAGGATGTTCTGCGCCTGCGTGGCGACGTGCAACCCGCCCTGCGGGTAGAGCACGTCCTGGCCCCACGTCTTGTCGAACCCGATGCTCACGTCCGGCTTCACGACGCGGAGCGCGGCCTCGCACGCCGTCCCGAAGGCCCACGGGCGGAGGAACCGCGGGCCGGTGGCCGGGGCGATCCGGTAGAAGTGCGTGGCCGGCGGCAGCGCGGCCGCGTCCCAGTACGAGGCGAACAGCGAGACGGCGTGCCCGTCGCGGGCGAGCCGCCGGGCGAGGTCGCTGATGTACGTCTCGCACCCGCCGCGGGCCGGGACGACGCTCGGGTGGCAGAGGGCTATGTTCATGGCGTCCCGTCCCGGTTCTTGTGCTTCTGGTTGTGCCGGTCGTACAGCTTCCACTTCCGCCGCACGGCCCACCGCAACCACCCCCGCGGCCGCACCCCGCCGGGCCAGTCGCCGCCGCGGTACAGCTTCCAGAACCGCACCCGGTCCCGCGGCGTCAGGCCGGGGACGGCGCTGGACGAGTACAGCAGCTGCGCCAGGTCCTTTACCTGGAACCAGACCCCGCCGACCCGGTGGCGGGCCAGCCGGTGGAAGTCGATCATGAACACGCGATCAGTGAAGGAACCGGGCGGCTGCTCGCAGTCCGTTCGCCGCAGGTAGAAGTGGCAGAGGTACAGGTCCTTGTGGAACGTCTGCTGGCGGTGCAGCTCCCGCGCGAGCCGGGCGAGTTCGCCGATCAGCCCGCGCTTCCAGGCCGCGAACGCGGCCGGCGGCAGCGCCGCGAACGCCAGCGGGATCGCTTCGTTCAGCGGGATCATCCCGGTCAGCTCTTCGACCGCCAGGAAGCTCTGCAGCTCGCCCCACGGCCCGCGGATTTCGCCGGCCGCGACCGGCCGGGCGACCGGGATGCCGTTCGCCACGGCCCACCGCAGGTGTTCCCACTCGGCCAGCCCCGGCGACCACGCCCGGCACGGGAACAGCGCCGCGAGCAGCCCGCGCCAGCGGGGGAGTTCGTAGTGCCGCTTCAGGTAGAGGTTCATCGGCCGGCCGCCGGCGTCGGTCAGCGGCCAGTAGCTGATGGTGCGGCCCTGCTTGCCGTGCAGCACCTCGGCGGGCACGTCGTGCAGCACGCGGTCGGCCCAGTCGTCGCCGGCGGCGAGTGCGAAGCCGGGGACGGCGACGACCCGACGGCCGCCGCGGAGCAACCGGCCGAGGGCCGTCCGCGGCGGGGATTCGCACGGGTGGGGGATGGCGCTCATCATGCCGCGGCCACCTGCTTTCTCAATCGGTCATCGTCCGGGCCGGGGGCGTACCCGTCCAGGACGTGCGCCGCCAATGGACCCAACACGCCGCGGAGGTCGCGGATTCGCTCGGGCTCGGAGACGGTGCGTCGGAGTTCGCCGCCGTGCGTCGGGTCGAGGACGAGCCGCGGGCGGCCGCGGGTGGGGATCACGGCCACCGCCTTCGGCGACCCGCCGAGGACGCACCCGGCGTCGTGGGCCGTCCGCAGGACGCCGCCGAGTTGGGTTAAGAGCCGGTCACGGTCGGCGGCGTTCTTCGCTAGCCACGCTTCCAGTGAAAGCGAGCCGTCCGGAAGGCCGTGGACGAGGAACGAGTCGGCGGTGAACCCGCGGTCGAGCCGCTGGCCGAAGGCAAACAGCGGCGGCACGTCCACGCCGGCGTTTTGCAAGTGGAACAGGAGGCGGGCGAGCTTCGCGGCCGGGGACCGCCACGGCTTGCCGCGGACCAATGCCGCGACGCGACCGAGTGGGTCCGACGTGCGGAATCGCAGCAGCGTCGCCGGGCGGCCGTCGGCGAGGCGGACGCCGAGGCGTTCGCCGTCCTCGACGGCTTCGACGTAGAACGGCGGCGCGACGGCGGGCGTCGGCCAGCGCTTCGCGACCTCCGGCGTGGCGCACACGGCCTCGCCGGCGAGCCAAACGAGCCGTTGGTTCTGCGCCGCCGCGTTCGGCTGCCGCTGGTGGCGGATCGACGACCGGGCGAGCAGCTTCCGCGACCGGGCGAAGACCGTCCGGGCGAACGCCGCGAACGCGGGGACCGATGCGCCTCTGGCCGCGACTTCTGGTCCCCTCCCCCCTTGGGGGGGAGGGAACAAAGCCGTCGGCCGCCTCGCCCGTCGATACCCCAGCAGCCACCGGCGTCGCTCCCGCG
>NZ_JCABYM010000066.1:0-59051 GCF_059499385.1 Limnoglobus sp.
CCCGCAGGACGTGCCGGACGGCGGCGGGATCGAGGAGTTCCGCGAGCCGATCGTGAAGATCAGCTTCCTGATCCCGGCCGGGAACATCGGCGACCTGATGTCGATGTGTACCGAGCGGCGGGGTGCGTTCGTGCGGACGGAGTACCTCAGCCCGCAGCGGGTGATCCTGGTGTTCGAGATGCCGCTCGCGGAGGTCATCTACGACCTGTACGACAAGCTGAAGTCCGTCACCCACGGGTACGGCACGATGGACTACGAGGTGGTGGGGTATCGCGCCGCGGACCTGGTGCGGATGGACATCCTCGTCCACGGCAACCGGGTGGACGCGCTGTCGATCATCGTCCACCGGGCGAACGCCGACCGCCGCGGGCGGAAGGTGCTGGAGCGGCTCCGCAAGGAGATCGACCGCCACCTGTTCGAGGTGTCGCTGCAGGCGGCCATCGGGTCGCGGATCATCGCGCGGGAGAACATCGCGGCGATGAAGAAGAACGTGACGGCGAAGTGCTACGGCGGGGACATTTCGCGGAAGCGGAAGCTGTGGAACAAGCAGGCGGAGGGGAAGAAGCGGATGAAGGCGATCGGCCAGGTGGAAGTGCCGCAGGAGGCGTTCCTGGCCGTGCTGGAGGACGATTGACGTTTGCAAGCGCCCACGCTCTACCGCGGCCGTTCTCCGTGACGCGGGTGTAAAATGCCGGTGGAGGAAGCTATGGTGCTGACGCTGACCAACGCGACCTTCCACTTCCCGCCCGACTTCGACGAGCGGGCGGAGTGGGAAATGAGTTCCAAGGGCTATCTCACGGGCGGCGCGGTGGAGCTGGCTGACGGTCGAAGGTATCCCGTCACCTTCTACGACCCCCTGCGGCTCGCTCAGGATGTCGAGGCCAGCGGCAGCTATGGGGTGCCGATGGTTGCCGAGGCGGGGTTGGTCGTCGTTCCCGAAGTCACGCGAGAAACCATCGAACGAACGATCCCGGAGTTGATCGCGCTTCGATTCTTCGATCACCTCTCCCCCGCGTCACCCGTCCTGTCGAACGGCGTCGCTCACTGACAGGAGGATTGGATATGACACGAATTTCAGCCGTCGTTCAAGGGGGTGTGTTCGTCCCGCGTGAGCCGATTGATTGGCCGGACGGGACGGAAGTTGAGGTATTGTCTGTCGAGCATGACGACGAACAACCGGACTCGCCCGAGGAGATCGCGCGGTGGCTCGCGGAGTTCCATTCCATCCCGCCGATGGAAATGACGGCCGAGGAAGAGGCCGCGTGGGACGCCGCGCGGAAGGCCCACCGGGACGTTGCCGCGGCCGGAGCCGCCGCGCGCATCGAAGCGATCCGAAAGAGCCTCGAATGAGACGCTACCTTCTCGATAGTAATTCCTTGTCGGACTGCATATTCCGACGAAAGGGCGTCGATGCTCGGGCCGCGGAAGCCCGCGCCCGAGGGGACCACCTGGGCACGGCGATTTCCGTCGTCGCCGAACTGCTCGCGGGTACGGAGGCCAGCACGACCCGTGAAAAGAACCTGCCGATCGTGAACCGCAACTTGCACCTCTATCGCATCTGGCCTTTCGACCTGCCGGCCGCCCGTGAGTACGGCCGATTGTTTGCGGAGCTCCGACGGGTCGGGGGAGAGGTCGCGCCGATCGACCTGACAGTCGCCGCCATTGCAAAAGTGCTTCCGAATTGCACGGTCGTGACTACCGACTCCGATCTCAGCCGCGTGCCCGGCCTTCGCGTCGAAAACTGGACCTCGTGACCGGCCCCGTCGGGCAAGGACCGATCCTCGTGGACCAACCCCCCGCCGTCGAACCCCCGCCGCCCCCGCCGCCGCGGGCCGACTCGCCCGGCACGGCCGTGCGGCGGGCCGTCACCGCCGGCATCATCTTCCTCTGCGGCTTCCTGTTCGTCCGCACCATGGCCGTCGAGCCGTTCGGCGTGCCGACCGGCAGCATGGCCCCGGCCCTCCACGGCAACCACCGCGAGGCCGCCTGCCCGCGGTGCGGCCACCCCGTCGTCGTCGGCGAGCCGAGTAACGGCGACCGCCACCCGGACGCCGCCTGCCCGAACTGCGGCAAGCGGGGCATCGACCTCTCGCAAACCTGGGAAATCCCCGGCGACCGGCTGCTCGTGGACAAGAACGTGTTCAACGTCCGCTCGCCGCGGCGGTGGGAAGTGGCC
Source organism: Limnoglobus sp. (assembly GCF_059499385.1). Classification (NCBI taxonomy): domain Bacteria; kingdom Pseudomonadati; phylum Planctomycetota; class Planctomycetia; order Gemmatales; family Gemmataceae; genus Limnoglobus; species Limnoglobus sp. The sequence continues at coordinate 2,177 of NZ_JCABYM010000066.1, forward strand.
GTGTTCCGCTGCCCGGTCGATCTGAGCAAGCCCTACGTGAAGCGGATGATCGGCCTGCCGGGCGAGGCGGTGCAGCTCGTCGGCGGCGACGTGTTCGCCAACGGCGTCCTGCAACGCAAGACGCTCCCGCAGGTCCGCGAGACGCGCGTCCCGTTCTTCGACCTCGCGTTCGCCCCGCCGATCACCTGGCAGCAGCGGTGGCTCGTCGAACCGGTCGGCGACGGCCCGAAGGCCGCGGCGAAGCCGGTCGATGAAACGATCCTCAAGGCGGACGGCCTACACCTGGACGCGACGACCGGCCCCGGCGTCGGCGTCACGTACCAGCACTGGGACCTCGACGACAAGGTCGAGACGCCGGTGACCGACTGGCTGGCGTACAACGGCCCGCCGCGGCGCGGCCGCAGCGTGTTCGTCCACGACTTCGCCTTCACCTGCGACCTGGAAGTGCTCTCCGGCCGCGGCAGTTTCGCCCTGCGGCTGGCCGACGGCCTCGACTCCGTGCGGGCCGAGTTCCCGGTCGCGACCGGCAAGGCCGAGGGCGTCCGCCTCGCGGCGAACGCCGACGACCCGCCGGCGCAGGCCGGGTTCCAGCTCGAAGTCGGCAAGACGTACAAGCTGGAGTTCGCGTTCGCGGACCGCCGCGGGCTGCTGGCCCTCGACGGGGTGGAGCCGCTGCCGCCGCTCGACCTGCCCGCGCCGCCGGACGTGTACCCGAAGCGCGGCGGCGTGAGCCGGCCGTTGCAGCTCGGCGTGAAGGGCGTGGCGGTGGCGGTCCGGAACGTGAAGCTGTGGCGGGACGTTCACTACCGCGACGACGGGCCGAACGGCACGAAGGCCCCGTACCAACTGGCGGCCGACGAGTACTTCGTGGTCGGCGACAACAGCACGAACTCGCACGACAGCCGGGAGTGGCGGATCCCCGGCGTGCCGGAGCGGGACTTCATCGGCAAGCCGTTCCTGATCCACCAGCCGTTGAAGGCCGGCCGGGTGAGCGTCAACGGCGGCGCGAAGGCGTTCCAGACGGTGGACTGGGACAGATTGCGGTGGGTGAGGTGAAACATGATTTCATTGGAAGAATTGCGAGCAGCTCTGCTGACACCAGACCCGTATGACGGGATCGACGTGCTGATCCGCGCCGAACTCGCGAACGGCCGACGGACCCAGGCGATCTACGACGAGCTACTTCCGCTCGTGCCGTCGGTCCGCAAGACGCCGGGGTTCACGCCGGACGCGGACGAAGCGCTTCTCGGCACGCTCGACGCACTGACGGGCAATTGCCATCCTGACTCGTGCTACGTCGATCCGCCCGTGAGCGGAACGGTCGTGACGACACCGGCGAACGCCAACGAACAGGATGTCGGTCCCGTCACGCGAGTGGTTTGAATCTCGGAGGCCGGGGCGAGTCTTCGAGGCCCGATATGCATCGTAGGGTGGGTATCGCCCACCGACCTCGGAAACCGTCGCGGAAGCCGGTGGGCGATGCTCACCCTACGAGACCAACTACCCGCCTGCCCGCTGCCCTATCGCACGTCGGCCGCGGTTGGCGAGCCACGCGGCGTACTCCCGCTCCGACCCCCGCCACCGGGCGAGGCCGGTCAAAAGCGCCATCAGCGGCCATGTCGTGACCGCGAAGACGTAGTCCAGCGGATACGTGGATTTCCGCACGAGGGCCGTGGTTACCGCACTCATCACGGCCAACGGCACGCCGAACGTGAGGACACACTCCACCCACACGAACCGCCACCGGCCGCGCCGCCGCGTCACGCTCCACTCCCGCATCTCGGACAGCGTACTTTCTTCGGTCACGACCAGCCCGCACTCCGGACACGACGGCCCGGTTCCCTCCGGGAAGCGCGTCCCGCAGCGCATGCACCGGAGATGATCGTCGAGCCACGGCATATCGTTTCCCGTAGGTCAGTGCCCCGCGTCCTTCGCCGCCGGCGGCTTCGCCGGGCCGCGGTCCCGCAGGCGCTGGAACAGCACGTAGAACACCGGCGTGAAGAAGACGCCGAACACCGTCACCCCGATCATCCCGGAGAACACGGCCGTCCCCAGCGCCCGCCGCATCTCGGCCCCGGCCCCGGTCGCGATCACCAGCGGCAGCACGCCCAGGATGAACGCGAAGCTCGTCATCAGGATCGGCCGCAACCGCTGGCGGGCCGCCTCCGTCGCCGCCTCCCAGCGGGGCATCCCCTCCTCGTGCTTCTGCTTCGCGAACTCCACGATCAGGATCGCGTTCTTGCACGCCAGCCCCACCAGCACCACCAGGCCGATCTGCGTGAAGATGTTCAGGTCGAGCATCGTCACCATCAGTCCGACGGCCGCGGAGAGCAGGCACATCGGCACGATCAGCACCACGGCCAGCGGCAGCAGGAAGCTCTCGTACAGGAACGCCAGGATCAGGAACGCGAGGACCGTGCTCAGGCCGAACACGAGGATCGTCGTGTCGCCGCGGAACTCGAACACGCCGGGGACGCGGACCGGCGTGTTCGCCGCCCGCACCTGCTGGTACGCCATGTCCGTCCACTCGTAGTCCATCCCGGCCGGCAGCTCCCGCTTCGCCAGCTGGTCCATCTTCGCGATCGCGTCGCCGGAGCTGATGAGGAACGGGACGGTGAACCCGTTCACGTCCGCGGCCGGCTTCATGTTGTACCGGTTCACCTTGATCGGCCCGTTCGACCGCTCGACCGTCACGAGGCCGGCGACGGACACCATCTCGCCGTTCGGCCCGCGGACCTTCAGCCGGCCGATGTCCTCCTCGCGGGCGCGGTACGCGGCGTCGGCCATCACGTTCACCTGGAAGTTCCGGTTCTCCAGCGTCACGTCGTTCACGTAGAAGGAGCCGAGGTAGACCTGCAGCGCGTCCTTCACGTCCTTGTCCGCGATGCCCATCTTGAAGCAGCGGTCGCTGTCGATCGTCACCTTCAGTTGCGGCCCGCCGGACGAGTAGTTGCTGAACGCCGCCGGGATGCCCGGCTCCCGCATGGCCGCGAACGCGAGGTTCCACGTCATGCCTTCCAGCACGCCGGGGCCGAGGTTGTTCATGTCCTTCACTTGCAGCTTGAACCCGCCGGCGTTGCCGAGGCCGAGGATCGGCGGCGCGCCGAACGCCTGGGCGCGGCCCTCCTGAATCCCGGCGAGCCGCGCGTTCAGGTCCTTGAGGATGTCGTCCGCGTGCCGGCCCTTCCGCTCCTCGAACGGCGAAAGCGTGATGTACGCCCCGCCCGCGTTCGAGATGTTCGCCGTCGCGAAGATCGAGTACCCGGCGAGGCCGGTGACGTGGTCGATCCCGGCGATCCCCTGCGACTTGTCCCGCTCGCCGTTGGGCAGCAGCGGGCCGAGGCAGATGGCGTCGATCTCCTTCATGACGGCCGCCGTCCGCTCGACGCTCGCGCCGTCCGGCAGGCTCACGTTGATGACGAGGTAGCCCTGGTCCTGCTGCGGGATGAACCCGCCGGGCAGCTTCGAGAACATCCACCCGGTCGTCGCGAGCAGCCCGGCGTACAGCACGACCACGATCAGCGACACGCGGATGAGCCGTGCGACGAACCACCCGTAGGCGTTCGTCGCACGGTCGAAGAACCAGTTGAACGCGCGGAAGAACCACCACCCGAGCAGGATATGTATGACCCATTCGAGCGGGTCCTTCTTCCCCCCGCCGTGGTGCGGCTTCAGCAAGAGCGGGCAGAGGGCCGGGCTGAGCGTCAGCGAGTTGAACGCGGACAGGAGCGTGCTGACGGCGACGACGACGGCGAACTGCTTGAAGAACAGCCCGGTGATGCCGGGGATGACGGCCGACGGCAGGAACACGGCCACCAGCACGAGCGACACGCCGACGATCGCGCCGGACACTTCCTTCATCGCCAGCTCGGTCGCGGCCGTCGGCGTCAGCCCCTTCGCGATGTGTACCTCGACGGCCTCGACGACGACGATGGCGTCGTCCACGACGATGCCGATCGCGAGTACCAGGCCGAACAGCGTGAGGTTGTTGATCGAGTACCCGAGGGCGTACATGGCCGCAAGTGTGCCGACGAGCGCGACCGGGATGGCGAGCATCGGGATGACCGCCGCCCGCCAGTTCTGCAGGAACACGAGGACGACGACGGCGACCAGCACGACGGCCTCGAACAGCGTCTTCACCACCTCCTCGACGGACGCCTGGACGAACGTGGTCGGGTCGAAGATGATGGCGTACTCCATGCCGTCCGGCCAGTTCTTCGACTCACGGAGTTCCTTCATCTTGGCCCGGATCGCCTGGGCCGTGTCGAACGCGTTGCCGCCAGGCAGTTGGAAGATCGGCATGCCGATCGACTCCCGGCCGTCGAGCGTGGCGTTCGAGTCGTAGCTGCGTGCCCCCAACTCGACGCCGCGGACCTCCCGGCCGTTGACGGTCTTCGGGTCGCGGACCACGTCCCGGACGCGGACGAGTTGCTCGCTGCCGTTCGACTTGACGACGATGTTCTCGAACGCGGCCGGGTCCAGCAGGCGGCCCTGCGTCGTCACCGTCAGTTGGAAGTTCTGCCCCGTCGGGGCCGGCGGCGCGCCGATCGTCCCGGACGCGACGGCGACGTTCTGGGCGCGGACCGCGGCCACCACGTCGGCCGGGTTCAGTTGGTAATCGACGAGCTTCTGCGGGTCGAGCCAGACCCGCATCGAGTATTCGCGCTCGCCGAACATGAACACGTCGCCGACGCCGTCGATCCGGGCGAGGTCGTCCTTCACGTTCAGCCGGGCGTAGTTGCTCACATCAAGTTGCGAGAACTTCGTCTTCCCGTCCGCGTCCGGCTTGGCGAACATCGACACGACGAGGAGGATGGCGGACGACTGCTTCTTGGTGACGACGCCGATGTTCTTGACCACGTCCGGCAGCTTCGGGGTGGCGATGGCGACGCGGTTCTGGACGAGCACCTGGGCCTGGTCCGGGTTCGTGCCGGTCTTGAACGTGACGGTCAGCCGCATCGCCCCGTCGTTGGTGCATTGCGACTCCATGTACAGCATGTTCTCGACGCCGTTGATCTGCTCCTCGATGGGCGACGCGACCTCGTCGGCGACCTTCTGCGCGTTCTGGCCGGGGTAGACGGCCGTGATGACGACCTGCGGCGGCACGACCTCCGGGTACTGGGAGATCGGCAGGGCCGTGAGCGCGAGGACGCCGACGAGGACGGTGAGGATGGAGAGCACCATCGCCGCGACCGGCCGGTGGATGAAGAAGTGCGCGATGTTCATGGGGGGATGCTCAGAGTAGTAGGCACACTCCGTGTGCCGTCGCGGAATCGAGTCTTCGAGATTCCGCGAGTGCGTTTGCAGTCGCGAGGCTCTCGCGGGGTCTCGAAGACTCGCCCCCGCGGACGGCACACGGAGTGTGCCTACTACTATTTGCCGAGCGGCGTCTGCTCCTTCGGCGTCACCTCCGCGCCGGGGCGGACCCGCAACAGGCCGTTGACCACGACCCAGTCGTCCGGCGTGACGCCCTTCTCGATGACCTGATGCCGCACGCCGCCGACCTCGCGCAGGTCGCCGAGGACGACGGGGCGGAACTCGGCGACCTGCTTGCCGTCCTTGTCCTTCACGATCACGTACACGAACTTCTGCTGCTGCTGGCTGCCGACCGCGATCTCCGGGACGGTAACCGCCTCCCGCGGCGGCCCGGCCTCCACCTGCACCCGAACCGAGTCGCCCGGCGACAGGCGGCCGTCCGGGTTGGCCAGCACGCCGCGGATTTCCCGCGCCCCGGTCCCGCGGACGATTTCGGGGGCGATGTAGTCGATCACGCCCTCGTGCGGCCACCGGCCGGCGGCGGAGAGCGGCTCGTCCCGCAGCCCGACCCAGCAGCGGAGCTTCTTCACCTCCCGCGGGTTCGGCAACTCCTTCGTGTCGTAAATCTTCCGGCGGTACTCCAGCGACGTGTTCTCGTCGATGTCGAAGTACGCGTAGATCGGGTCGAGCGACGTGACCCGGCACAGGACGGTCGTGCCGGCCGACACGAAGTTCCCCTTCGTCCAGAGCGTCCGGCTGACGCGGGCCGTCCCCTTCACCTCGGACCGGATGGTGCAGTTCTTCCGGTCGAACTCGGCCCGGCGGATGTTCGCCCGCGCGACCTCGACGGCCGCCTTCGCCGAGTCCACGGCCGCGGACGCGCTCGTGAACGCGTTCTTCCGCTTGTCGAACTCCTCGGTGCTGAGCGCCGCCTTCGACTTCTCCGCCCGGTCGAAGTCCCCCTTCGCCTGTTCGAGGTTCGCCTTCGCGGTCGTCACGTCGAACTCGGACTTGGTCAGGTTCGCCTTCGCGTTCTGGAGCGTCGCGTCGTACAGCTCCGGGTCGATCTCGTACAGCACGTCGCCTTCCTTGACGAGGCCGCCCTCCTCGAACTTGACCACCTTCAGGTAGCCGGTGACCTGGGCGCGGACCTCCTGCGTCTCGACGGCCCGGAGGTAGCCGGTGAACTCCTTGGTGCTGTCGAACGTCTGCTTGCGGGGGTGCTCGACGGTGACGACCGGCGGCTCCGGCGGGGCGACCGGCGGCGGCTTGGCGCACCCGGCGGCGAGCGCGAGCAGGACCACGGGCGCGAGGCGTGCGGGCACGGCGTTCTCCTGACCGAGACTTCGGCGGGACGTGAACGGCGGGAGGGGAGAACCCCCGCGGGCGGTGTTAGTTGTAGATGATTACAAGACGAGCGGGGGAGTCTAACGAAAAATGGTGAAGGGGTGTGAAGAACCAGACTTCCGAAGTCCGGTTTCGACTTCGGAAGTCGATGCGGAGGAGGGGCGTGTGCGGAACCCCGCAAAAAGCGTCTGCGCGGATCGACTTCCGAAGTCGATGCCGGACTTCGGAAGTCGGAGTTAATCGAACAGCGACGGCGACCCCGGCGGCTTCGGCGGGACCTTCCCCAACAGCTCGAACGCCCGCGGCGTCGCGATCCGGCCGCGGGGGGAGCGGATGATGAACTGCTCCCGCAGCAGGTACGGCTCGACCTCGTCCGTCAGCGTGTCGGTCGCGATGTTCATCGTCGCCGCGATCGCCTCCACCCCGGTCGGGCCGCCGCCGAACACGTCCACCAGCGTCTCCAGGTAACGGCGGTCCTGCTTGTCCAGGCCGTCCCGGTCCACTTCCTGCATGTCGAGCGCCTTCCGGGCCACGTCGAGCGTCACCGGCCCCTCGGCCACGTCCGGGTGGCCGGCGTGGTAGCTCCGCACCCAGTAGAGGCGGCTGTTCGCCACCCGCGGCGTCCCCCGGCTGCGGCGGGCCAACTCGACCGCCGCGTCCGGGGCCATCGGCAGCGCCAGCTTCTTCGCGTTCACGCCGACGATCTGCGCCAGTTCCTCGACCGAGTAGTAGTCGAGGTGCTCCTGCATCTTGAACCGGTCCCGCATCGGCCCGGACAGCATCCCGCTGCGGGTCGTCGCGCCGATCAGCGTGAACGGCTTCAGCTTCATGTTGATCGTCCGGGCGTTGACGCCGTCGCCGAGGACGATGTCGATGCGGAAGTCTTCCATCGCCGGGTAGATGAACTCCTCGACGACGCGGGGCATGCGGTGGATTTCGTCGATGAACAGGATGCTGCCGTACTCCAGGTTCGTGAGGAACGGCAGCATGTCGGCCGGCTTCGCGAGGGCCGGGCCGCTGGTCATCTGGATGTTCGAGCCGAGTTCGTTCGGCAGGACGGTCGCGAACGTGGTCTTGCCGAGGCCGGGCGGCCCGTCGAACAGGATGTGGCCGAGCGGCTCCTTGAGCTTCTTCGCGGCGTTAACCGCGATCTGCAGCCGGTCGGCGACCTTCTTCTGGCCGATGACCTCGCGGAGCAGCTTCGGCCGCAGGGCGGCGTCCCGCTGCCGATCGCCCTCCGCGAGGGCCGGGGTGGTAACGACTTTCTCACGCGCCATTAGTCAGCCTTGTCTTCCAACTGCCGGGTGTGCTCGAGCAGCCATGCTGTAAAGGCGGAACGGTCCATCGTCCCCGACGCAACGGACAGGATCGTCTCCTCGAATTCCTCCAACGGGGCGCGGACGGCTTGCCCGTTGACGCGAAGGAATACGTCCATCGCCGCGAGGCCGACCCGCTTATTCCCGTCGATGAACGCGTGATTCGCGATGAGCGAGAAGCCGAGGGCGGCCGCCTTGTCGATCAGCGTAGGGTAAAGCTCAACGCCGCCGAACGTCATCGACGGTTGAGCGACGGCCGATTCGACGAGGCCCAAGTCTCGAACCCCGGCCAACCCGCCGTGCTCGCGAATCGTCTCGGCTTGGAGTTCGAGAACTTGATCGACGGAGAGGTAGCGAATCATTTCGCCAACCGTCGGTAAAGTTCCGTGTTTTCTTGGAACGACGCGCGCATCGCCGCCCGGAATTCAGGATCGCCCGCGATTCCCGCCGGTCGGTCTGAGGTGGTGTCCACGTAAAGGGCGATGATCGCCTGGACGTGTTCTTCGACACTCACTCCCTGCCGCGCGGCTTGCGAGCGCAGGAGGTCAAGCCGACTGTTCGACAGATCAATCGTCACGGTCATGGTCAACCCTCACTTCTTCCGCTTGTAGCTTATCAGCATCGTGTTCGACTTCTCGGCCGTCTTCAGGTCCGTCGGGCGGGTCTTGAAGTCGAGGCCGTAGCACACCGTCAGCGTGTCGTCCTTCAGTTCGTAGAGGGACAGGAACGTCTTGCCGCGGTTCGGGCCTTCCGCCCCGGTGATGTCCATCTGCTTCGGCTTCTTCGCCGAATCGAGCTTGATCGTCCCCTTGTCCGTCATCGTGCCGAACGTGACCGAGTATTGATCGCCCTCGATCATCAGGACCACGTCCTTGAACGAGCCGGTCGTGTCCTTCCCCTCGATCTCGACCTTCGCGACCTCCCACTTGCCGGCCAGGGCCTTCAAGTCGGCCTTGTCGTCGGCGCGGGCGGCCGGGACGACGGCGACCAACAACAGGACCGCGAGCATACGAGCCATCGGAAACCTCCGTGTAAAAGGAACTATCGACTGTAAATCAGCGCCAAGCCTTCCTCGGCCGTGGCGAACTTCTTGCCGGACTTCAGCAGGCCGTCGAGCTTCGCCCGCGCCTCGATCGGGCTGTGGCCGATGCTCATCAACGCCTGATACACGTCCTCGATCACCTGGGCCACGCCGTCCGGAACCGGCGGGGCCTCGCCCGCGGGGCCGGAGTCGCCGGACTCGCTGGCGAGGGCGAACTTCGTCACCTTCCGCTTCAGCGTGCTGACGATCTGCTCGGCCGTCGTCGCGCCGATGCCGGGGAGCGTGGTCAGCCACTTCGCGTCCTCGCGGCTGATCGCGTTCGCGATCTCCTTCGGCGACCGCGACAGCGCCTTCAGCGCCTTCTTCACGCCGATCTTGTCCACCGTGCAGAACAGGTCGAAGAACTCCAGCTCCATCTCGCTCATGAACCCGATCTTCCGCGGCACGAACCGGCTGCCGGCCTGGTTGCCCTCCAGGTACTCGCTGACGTGGAACGTCAACTCCTGGCCGACCTTCATCTGCAACTGTCGGCGGACGCTCTCCGGCACGAGTAACTGGTACTCGAACGGCCCGACGGCGACTCGGACTTCGTCGTCGAGCACGCGGACCAAACTTCCTGTCAGTTTCGTGATCATTCGTCTTCGTCTTGTAAGAGCACCTTGAGGTTCACGCCGGTGTGCAGGGCCGAGGTCAGGCCGCGGCGGGGGTTGTTGCCGAGGAAGTAGTGGCACAGGGCCACGGCCACGGCGTCCGCCACGTCGTGCGGCTCCGGCGGCTTCGCCAGGCCGAACTCCCGCATGATCGCGTACTGCATCTGCTCCTTGCCCGCCCGACCGCTGCCGGTGACCGTCTTTTTGATCTTCGTGGCCGCGTAGCTCACGACCGGGACGCCCCGCTTGCCGCCGACCAGGAAGAACACGCCGCGGGCGTGGCCCATCAGGATCGCCGTCCGCGGGTGTTCGTAGTGGGCGTACAGTTGCTCCACCACGACGATGCCCGGCTGCCACTGGTCGAACACTTCGGAGATGGAATCGTAAATGGTCGCGAGCCGCTTCGCCATGTCAGCAGTGTCGCGGCTCTCGGTGGTGCGAATGACGCCGGCCTCGCCGAGCTGCGGCCCGGCGGGGGTGGCGTCGAGGACGGCGTACCCGGTGACTTGCAGGCCGGGGTCGATGCCGAGGATGCGCATGGCCGGATACTACCGGATCGGCGGCGGCGGCCGCAACGTCACGTGTTGTCCACGCCGTCCGCCCGGTCCGAGAGGATGAAGTTGGCGAGCGCGAGCTTGCGGTCCTCCTCCAAGCCCGCCGCGTCGTTCTCGACGCGGGCGACCCACGCCAGCAGCGAAGTCCGCTTGTCGGCCGGCAGAAGGTCGTTCGTGCGGATGTAGTTGCGGGCCGTTTGCGCGAGTTCCTTCAGCGTCTTGCTCGCCGCCAGCTCGGTCGTCTCGACGTGCCGGGCCAGCCGGACGATGCGGTTGATCCGCTTGTAGAAGGAGTTCTTCAGCCCCTCGTACAGGGCCTCGATCCCGACTGCGTACTGCGTGTCCTGAATCTGCACGGTCGCGATCTTCAGGCGGACGAGGGCGAGGTAGCTCAGCCCCACCAGCGTCGCCCGAACGGCCCAGGAATCGATCTGTTTCTTGAACGACTCGGCGTCGCCGATCAAGGCGAACAACCCGGCGGCGAGCACGCCGTTCAGGAGGACGAACCCGACGATCAGGGCGTACAGCTTGAACTTCTCGGCCACCTTCGACGGCACGTAGAAGATGCGGTCGAGTTCCAGCAGCGTGACGAGGGACGCCAGCACGCCGGCCAGGCAGCAACCCCCGAAGGATTCGGACATGGGCGTTCCCGTGTGGGGACAGGAAGGCGGGCGGGGCGTCAGAGGGCGCGGAACGCCTCCGGGGCGGACGGCAGTTCGGCCAGGTCGAGTTCGAGCCGGGTCGCGCCGTCGTCGGCCACGGCCCCGACGGTGAACGCCCCCAGCGACCGCAGCGTCAGGACGGCCGCGTTGTCCACGGGGGTGGCGGTCCGCACGTCCGGGCTGAAGCTCGGGTGGAGGAAGAACGTGACGACCCCGACGAGCGGCCGGTTGACGGGGTCGGTGGAGCGGACTTCGAGATCGACATCGAACCAGATGCGGTCGAGGTCGTCCTCGGCCGGCCGGACCGTGGCCCGCAGCTCGCGGCCGTTGTCCGTCGGCTGCCCGCCCCACCTGCCCTTGTGCGGGTCGTACTGATCGACGATGTGAACCCGGCCGAACGTCGACCCGCGGGCCGTGCCCGCCAGGATGCGACGGACCGTCTGGCCGTCGGGGGTCAACACGGCCGTGCTACTCGAACTCTCGGCCAGGTTCTTCTTGGCGAGATTCTTGACGATGTCCCGCACGCGGCTGGGCGTGAGCCGGGTGACCGTCGCCAGCTCGTAGTACGGCGACTCGTAGTCCGGCGCGGCCCGAATGACCGCGGCCTCGTCGGGTGTGAGTACGAATTCGCTCGGCACGGTTAACCCTCCAATCGTCACCGGATTATACCGGGCCGCCGTTACAGGTGCGAACGGTTTTCACCCCACCCGCCACGTCGTGCCGCCGGGGCGGTCTTCGAGCGTGACGTTCAGCTCCGCCAGCCGCTTACGGATCAGGTCCGTCTGATCGAACAGCGCCTTCTTCGTCGGGTCGGCCTTGTCGGCGATCCCCTTCGCGGTCGCCCGCAGGTTGTTCCGCAACTCGATGAGCAGGCCCATCAGCCCGGCCACGAGGTTGTCGTCCCCCCCGAGCGTCGCCGCCTCCGGTGTCTGCTCGAACAGGCCGAGGATGCCGCCCATCTCCTTCAGCAGCGCCGCGCCTTCGACGAACACCGGCAGCGCCTTCTCGTCCCGCTTCGGGGCGGGGTCCTCCAACCGTCCGGCGTCGGCCATGCGGTTCAGCGCCGTGGCCAGCTCGAACAGCACGCCGACCGCGCCGCCGGTGTTGAAGTCGTCGTCCATGTGCTCGCGGAAGCGGGTCAGGTAGTCGGTCAGGTCGGTCGGCAGCGTTTGCCGCAGGTCGAGCGGGTGGGCGGCATGGAACGCCTTGCCGGTGATCCGCTGGAACCGCTCGGCGAACCGGACGAACGTGTCGAATCCTTTCTTCGCATTTTCCAGGCCTGGCGGGACCGGTGGGGCAGCCGGGTCTTGCGGGTTCCAATCCCCGAGATCAATCGGGGACCGGTAGTGCGTATTGAGGATGAAATACCGCAACACTTCGCCGGTGACACCCCGATTGAACGCCTCGACCACGTTCAACACATTTCCTAACGAACCGGAACTTTTGGTTTTGCCGACCTTCAACAGCCCGTTGTGCATCCACACCGTGGCGAACGGCTTGCTCGTGTCGCTCTCGCTCTGGGCGAGTTCGTTCTCGTGGTGGGGGAACCGCAGGTCGAGTCCGCCGCCGTGGATGTCGAGCGTGTCGCCGAGCAGCTTCTGGCTCATCACGCTGCACTCGATGTGCCACCCCGGCCGGCCCGGCCCCCACGGCGAGTCCCACGTCACCTCCTTCGGCTCGCCGGGCTTCGCCCCCTTCCAGAGCGCGAAGTCGCCGGGGTTTCGCTTCTTGCCGCCGGCCTCGCGGCCGGCCCCCTCGAGCTGCTCGGGGTCGAACCCGCAGAGCTTGCCGTAGTCGGCGTCCTTCGCCACGTCGAAGTACACGTCCCCCTCGGCCGGGTAGGCGTACCCCTTGTCGATGAGCCGGCCCATCATGGCGATCATGCCGTCGATGTGTTCCGTCGCCTTCGGGAACTGGTCGATGCCGGTGACGTTCAGCTTCTTCAGGCAGTCGAAGTAGTCGGCCGTCATCTTCGCCGCGAGTTCCGGCACGGTCGTCTTCAACTCGCCGGCGCGAACGATCAGCTTGTCGTCCACGTCGGTGATGTTGACGACCCACGTGACCTGGTAGCCGAGGTACGTGAGGTAGCGCTTGACCGTGTCGAAGATGACCGGTCCGACCATGTGCCCGATGTGGCTGGGCTTGTAGACGGTCGGCCCGCAGACGTACATCGTCACCCGGTCGCCGGGCCTCTTGTGGAACGGTTCCTTCTTGCGGGACAGGGTGGAGTAAACTTGGAGGCTCATCCTGATCTCTCGGTGGTGATTCACTCTTTTTCCACGTCCAGCGGGATGCCCCACTGTTCGATGACGAACGGCGGTTCGTAATCGGTTCGCGAGCGGCGGTCGGCCCACGCGATCATCTCGCGGGATTGGGCCGCGGCCGTGCACAGGTACTTCGGGTCCGGCGTGATGCCGACGCGGCCGAGGTCGAGCCGGTCGGAGTCCCAGCAGGTGCGGACCGTTACGTCCGGGTCGGTCCGGCCTTCCGTGTGCCGCTCGCAGGCCCGGTACAGCAACTCGAACTCGGCGTCGGGCAACTCGAACACCTTGCCGCGGAGTTGCCTCGCGAGCTTCGCCCCGCGGAGGCCGTGGCCCCAGTCGCTGCCGTCGTTGACCCGCCGCGCGTCGTGGAACAGCGCGAACAGCGTCACGACCGTCGGGTCCGCGCCGGTCGTCTCGGCCAGCTTCTGGCCGTTTTCCATGACCCGCGCCCAGTGGACGACGCCGTGGAACCCGCGGGGGTGCAGGGCGTAGCCGGTCAGAATCTCGCGGATGATCGCGGCCGTGTCCATGTCACTTCTCGATCAGCACGACCGCGTGGACGCCGATCGCCTCGCCGCGGCCGATGTGCCCGACCTTCTCGCCGGTCTTTGCCTTCACGTTCACCGCGTCCGCCGGCAGGCCCACGAGCCGCGCCACGCTGTCCCGGATTGCGGCCTTCACCGGGCCGAGCTTCGGCTCCTGGGCGAAGATCGTCACGTCGAAGTTGACCGGCTTCCAGCCCAGAAGGTTCAGCCGGTCCAGGGCCGCGCGGAGAAAGATCGTGGAATCCGCGTCCTTCCATCGCGGGTCCGTGTCCGGGTAGGCGTCGCCGATGTCGCCGAGGCCGGCCGCGCCGAGCAGGGCGTCCGTGACGGCGTGCAGCACGGCGTCCGCGTCCGAGTGGCCGGCCAGCCCCTTCGGGTGGTCGATCCGCACGCCGCCGAGGATCAGCGGCCGCCCCTCGACCAGCCGGTGCGAGTCGTGTCCCGAACCCACGCGGATCATAGTTTGCTTCCAACGACGCACGGGCACGGATCGTCGGAATTGTACCGGGTTCCCGACTTTTCGCACAACGCCGACCTCCCCGCCGGAATCCGCCTTCCATCCCCTCCGGCCGCTTGACATCCCGCCCGCGGCTCGGCATAAGGGCACGCCTCAGAGTCCGGGAGGGTCTACACATGCCTCGCATCCCCCGCAGCTTCGCGGCGGCGGCCGCCGTCGTCGCGTCGGCCGTTACCGCGGCCGCCCAGTCGCCGCTGTCCCCGTTCCCCGGCACCGGCGTGCCGGTCGGGCGGCCGGTGCTCACGTCCGTCGGGACGAAGATCCCGCAGGCCGGCACGACCGCCGGCCAGCCGATCGGCCTGCTCGGCCTCGACGGCAAGCCGATCTCGATGGAGCGGCCGCAAGGTCAGGTCGTCGATTTGAAGAACCTCGCCGCGCCGCTGTCCGCCCCGCTGACGCCGGGGCTGGCGGACTCGCAGCCGAAGTCGGTGTTCGAGCAGGTCTACCAGAAGTGGCGGGAAGCGATCGGCCTGAGCAAGCCGGCGTCGCTGGCCCCGCCGGGGAACTACACGCCGGGCCTGAGCCGCCGCAACCGCGAGCGGCGGGCCGCGATGTGGTGGCGGGACTGACGGCACGGCGATTGCGGACACTCCACGGTAAGGAAACACTCACCGTGGAGGACTCACCATGAGCCGCTTGCTGCCGTTGATCGCCGTATTAGCCTGCGCCGTCGGGTGCGAATCGAACACGACCGTCGTGCCGCCCGCCTCGTCGCCCCCGGCCCGGACCGAGCCGGAGAAGACGGACGTGAAGGTCCGCACCCCGCGGATCGACATCGACGTGGACAACAAGGGCGACAAGCGGGACGTGGACATCGACGTGAAGCGGCGGCCGAGCAACCGGTAAATAGTCGGATCGAGACGGGGCAATCCTGGGACCGCGGGCGTCCCGCCCGCCCACCTTCCCGACTTCGGGGACCAGGCTTAGCTGGCTGGGGCCGTGGCGGGCGGGACGCCCGCGGTCCCAGGGGTTGAAACGGCTTCTCGGCCGCGACGGCCTCACGCCTCCGGCGGCCAGCCGTCCGGGAACTCGCCGTACACCGCCGCGTACGCCCGCACGACCGCCGGCGGCTCCGCGTCCAGGGCCGCCGCGACCGCCTCGCGGTGGCCCTCGTCCAGTGATTCCCGGAGCGCCGCCACCTCCTCGTCCCGCTTCCGCTCCGCTTGTTCCTCCTCCATCGCCGCGGCCGGGTCGTACCCGGACCACTCCGGCTCGCCCCGCCCCTGCTCGTCGAGTTGCTTCTTCAGCGGCCGGAAGTCCACGGCGTACAGCCGGGGGAAGTGGTACACCCAGTCGTGCCCGCGGCTGCGGAGCCGGCGGAAGATTAGCTCGTAGACCGGCCGCAGGTCCGCGCGGCCGGCGACGGAGCCGGTCCCCATGTAGAAGTCGAGGTACGTGTACCCGCCGTCGCCGACCATCTCCTTGCGCATGTCGGCCATGATCGCCGCGACCGCCGGGTTGTCGCTCGGCGGGAACAGGGAATCCATCATTGCGCTCAGGTCCGGCTTCGGCGGCGGGGCCGGGCCGCCCTGGGCGTTGACGACCTCCGCCAGGAACCCGCCGCTGCCGCGGGCGGAGCCGAGGTGCAGCCACCGGCCGTCGGCGGCGACGACCTCGTGGTTGTCCGAGAACACGTCCCACAGGCAGCGGCCGACCAGTTCCTGGCACTCGCGCTCCGGCTCCACCGGGGCGGCCTCGTACTCGGCCGCGACCTCCGCCCGCGTCGGCTCCGGCGGCGGCGGCGGGGCGTCCGGCTTCCGCGGGAACGCCGCCATGTTCCGGTGGACCCGCACCTGCTCCTCGTAGAGCTGATCGACGGTCGGGTGGAAGGCGGCCGCGAGCGGCGCGTTCGCCCAGCCGTCCGGGGCGAGGTCGGCGAGCACGTCCGGCCCGGCCCACCCGCGCGGGAAGAGGGCGGCGAACTCGGCCCGCAGCTCGTCCGGGGTGAACGCCGGGCGGTCGTCGTAGGTGTTCATGGGTCGCGTCCCCGGGGCGAAGGTGTGTCAGCATCTTCGCCCCGGCGGGCCGCGAAGGCAACCGTGACACTCAGGACTTGAGCGACGCCATGTCGATCACGAACCGGTACTTCACGTCCCCCTTCAGCAGCCGGTCGTAGGCCTCGTTGACCTTCTGGATCGGGATCACCTCCACGTCGCTGGCGATGCCCTTCTCGGCGCAGAAGTCGAGCATCTCCTGCGTCTCGGCGATGCCGCCGATGGCCGACCCGGCGAACTGCTTGCGTGGCATGAGCATGTTGAACGCCGCGACCGGCAGCGGCTTCTCCGGCGCGCCGACCAGGCAGAGCGTGCCGTCTAGCTTCAAGAGCGACAGGTAGGCGTTCAGGTCGTGGTCGGCCGACACGCAGTCCAGGATGAAGTCGAAGCTGCCGGCGTGCTTCTTCATCTCGTCCGCGTTCTTGGACACGACGACTTCGTGCGCCCCGAGCCGCTTGCCGTCCTCGATCTTGCCCGGCGACGTGGTGAACAGCACGACGTGCGCCCCGAACGCGTGGCGAACTTCACCCCCATGTGCCCCAGCCCGCCGAGGCCGACGACGCCGACCTTCCGCCCCGACCCGGCCTTCCAGTGCCGCAGCGGCGAGTACGTCGTGATGCCGGCGCACAACAGCGGCGCGGTCGCGGCGAGGTTCAGCTTGTCGGACACGCGGAGGACGAACGCCTGGTCCACGACGATGCGGTCCGAGTACCCGCCGTAGGTGACGCCGCCGGAGTGCTTGTCCGCACCGTTGTACGTCAGCGTCGGGAAGTGGGCGCAGTACTGCTCCAACCCCTTCTCGCAGCTCGGGCAGGTGCGGCACGAATCGACCATGCACCCGACGGCCGCGAGGTCGCCGGCCTTGAACTTCGTCACGTCCTTGCCGACCTTCGACACCCGGCCGACGATCTCGTGGCCGGGGACGCAGGGGTAGACGGTCGGGGCGGCGTCGTGCCACTCGTCGCGGGCCTGGTGCAGGTCCGAGTGGCAGACGCCGCAGTACAGGATGTCGATCTGCACGTCGGTCGGCAGCGGCTCCCGGCGGGTGATCGCGTGCGGGGCGAGAGGGGTCTTCGCGGACTGTGCGGCGTAAGCTTTCGTGGCCATGCGAATCTCCTGGGGTGGGGCGTCGGGGGATACTACCGGCGGCCGGGAGCGGCCGATGGCCCGATCCTCGACGATCCTTGCCTAAAACTCCGGGCCGGTGTCGGCCGGCAACTCCGGCGCGGCTATAGTTAGCAGCATCCCGTGCGCCGGAGGGCGAACCGTGCCCGAACCCGATGACGAACTCTGCCGCCTCATCGAGCGGCACGCCCGCCGCGACGGCAGCCACCCGACGGCCGTGGACCGGCTGACGCTGTTCCGCACGTCCGAGCCGTCCGCCCCGATGTCGGTCGTGTACGAGCCGGCGTTCTGCGTCATCGCCCAGGGGAGCAAGCAGGTCCTGCTCGGCGACGACGTGTACCGGTACGACCCGAACCACTTCCTGCTCGTCTCCGTCGATCTGCCGGTCGCCGGGCAGGTGATCGAGGCGACCCGCGAGCGGCCGTACCTGGGGTTGAAGATCGACCTGGACACGGCCCAGGTCGGCGAGCTGCTGGCGGACGAAGGCCCGGCCCTCCGCGGGTTCACGCCGGAACGGGGGCTGACCGTCTGTTCGGTCGAGTCGTGCCTGCGGGACGCCGTCCTGCGGCTGTTGCGGCTGCTCGACACGCCGCGGGACGTGCGGTGCCTCGCGCCCTTGATCCTGCGGGAGATCACGTACCGGCTGCTCGTCGGCCCGGCCGGGACGCGGCTGCGGCAGATCGCGGCCGCCGACGGCCAGGCGCAGCGGATCGGCCGCGTCATCCGGTGGCTGAAGGCGAACTTCGCCGAGCCGTTCCGCATCGAGACGTTGGCCCGCGAGGCCCGCATGAGCGCGTCGGCGCTGCACCACCACTTCAAGACGGTCACGGCCCTCAGCCCGCTCCAGTACCAGAAGCAACTGCGGCTCCAGGAGGCCCGGCGGTTGCTCCTCTCCGAGGGCGTGGACGCGGCCGAGGCGGGGTACCGCGTGGGGTACGAAAGCCCGTCGCAGTTCAGCCGCGAGTACCGCCGGCTGTTCGGCCAGCCGCCGCAGCGGGATGTCGCCCGCCTCACCCGCGCGGCGGACGCGGTCGCGGTTTGATTCGACCCGTGCAGGATCGTGCAAGGACGCCGGAGCATCGGTTTATCGTCATCTCTTCCACCCAGGTAGTATCCTCCGTGTGAACCGTCGGACCCGTTCGGGTCGGGGCGATACAGACGGAGGATCGAGTCATGTCACCGGTTCAATCGAAGTTGACGTTGGAACTGCTGTTCGGCGGGCCGGCGGACGCCGGCGCGGTCGTGACGTGGGCGGTGGCCCGCCGGGGGGACCGGCTGGTCGTCACCGCCCGCTACCGCGACGACGCGGCCGCACTGGTCGCCGCGCTCCGGGACGGGCGACGGATGGCGGCCTACGAGCCGGCGGACGCGAACCTGGCCAAGCGGGTCGAGCGGCTCGCCGCGGAGTGCCGGATCGACGCCGTCGTCCGCGAGCCGGCCCCGGCCGTCGGCCGGCCGGTCCACCCGCGGGGGCCGCGCCGGGCGGCCACGACCGCCGCGTTCGTCCCGGCGCTGTTGTCGTGACACCCGCCCGCCGCGGCTACAATGACCCCCGTTCTAGGACAAATGGGGGGTACCCGTGGCCGACGCGCGCGAACTCGCGGCCGACGTTTTCCGAACCGTTTGCCATCACCTGGCCGGAAGGGCCGACGACCTGGGCCGCCTGGTCGAGGCCGAGGTTCCGTTCGACGGGTGGCTGGAAGCGGAAGCGTACTTGGCTTGTCGGCGGGCCGGCGACCGGTTCGCCGAGGTCGAGTTCCGCCCGACCTACGGCAGCGAGGGCGTGGCCGGGGCCGACGGGGGGCGCGGCGGGCTGCGGGTCGGCGGCGTCGGCGAACCGGGGCATCACTTGTGGCTCTTCGCCGAGTTCATGACGCTCGCCGACGATTGGCAAGCGCGAACGGAGGCCGCGGCCGCGCGGCTGTTGCGGCTCGGGTGGAAGCGGTCGGCCGCGATCCTGTTCGTGGTCGGCCGGGAGGAGGTGGGCCGCCGGCCGCTGACGGCCGCGGTGCGGATCGCCCTGCCGGGCGGCGGGGAGACCTGGGTGCAGGCGTTCGACGTGAAGCGCGACCCGGCGGACACCCTCATCGCGACCGGTGACCGTCAGGCGTAGAAGAACACCGCCGCCGCCGTCTTCGCCAGCAGCCACTCGCGTTCCGCCTTCGCCAGGCCCAGCCGGTCGCGGACGAGGCCGATCGACGCCTTGTACGTGTTCACCCCTTGCACCTGGTACGGTGAGTCGCTCGCCCACATCAGCCGATTCGGGCCGAACGCATCCAGCAGCCGGCGGATCATCGGGATCAACTCGTCGTGCGGCGGCTTCTTCTTCCCGAGCGCGTAGAACGCCGACACCTTGACGTGCGCGTGCTTGTGCCGGGCCAGCTTGCACAAGGCCGTCACGTCCGCGTCGCGGATTTCGCCGTCCGCCCCGATCCGGGCGAAGTGGTCGATCACCACCGGCGTGTCCGGGTGTCTCGCGCACATCGCGTCCGTCGCCGGCAGGTCGGCCGGGTTGATGAGCAGGCACATCGCCTGCCGGGTCTTCGCCCCCGTCGCCCACATCGCGGCCATGCCCGGCGTGTCCAGCCACGTCGGTTGCTCGTCCTTCTTCCGCACGAACGGCGTGATCCGGAACCCGGTCACGCCGAGCGACAGCAGCTTCGCCATCGCCGCACCGGGGTCGGCGGCGTGGTCGTCCACCATCCCCTGCACGCGGAACCGCTTCGGGTGCCGCTTCACCGCGTCGATGAGGTACGAGTTGTCCCAGAGGTGGAAGACGGAGTGCTGGATGAGCACGACGCGGCCGACGCCCTCCGGTCGCGCCAACTTCATCAACTCGTCGTCGGTGAAGCTCGGCGGGTCGAGGTCTTTCTTCGTGACGCCGGGGGCGAGCGGGAACCGGTCCGCGTCCGGCGGCCAGACGTGCGAATGGGCGTCGATCCACGGCAAATCTTCCTCGGCAGTGGCGGTCGGAACCAAGGCGATCCCGGCGGCGGCGGCGAGCGCCGCCCGGCGGGTGAGGCGGGGGTCGAACGTCATCGGCGGTCTCCGGATGTCGTGACGGGACGCCCCGGATCATACCAGCCGCGGCCGATTCCGCATAATCTTCCTCGGCCCGGTCACGAGCTTGCCCGGCCGCCCTCGGCGGCGAACCGCGGGCGTCACTTTTTCCCGGAGGGACTGTCATGATGCGCAACGTGCTGGTGTTGGCGGTCGGGATCGGGCTGGCGGTCGGCGGGATGTCCGCGGCCCGGCACGACGAGAAGCCGCCCGCCGGGGTCCGGCCGCTGTCGGCGCAGGACATCGCGGAGAAGGTGGACGGCAAGGCGGCGAAGGCGACGGCCGTGGAGGTGACGCTCCGACCCGGCGAGGCGAGCGCCGCCCACCGGCACCCCGGCCCGGTGCTCGGGTACGTGATCGAGGGCGAGTACGAGTGGGCGATCGACGACAACCCGGCCAAGACGCTGAAGGCCGGCGAGACGTTCTACGAGCCGGCCGGCTGCCTGCACCGGGTGTCGAAGAACCCGGCGGCCGCGGGGAAGACGCGCCTCTTGGCGTGGGTCGTCCACCCGCGGGACGCGAAGGCGTTGGTCATCCCGGAACCCAAGAAGTAGGGGGCCGACGGCGTTACCACCCCCACCCGCCGCCGATCCGCTCGACTTTCGCGCTGTACCCGCGGCGTTCGAGGTACCGCTCGGCCCACCGGGCGTCGTCCCGGTCGCGATACGTGCGGTACAGGTGCCAGTGGCCGTAATGCCGGACGTACACCCCGTACCGGACCCACCGGTCGCGGTCACGATCCCGATCCCGGTCGCGGTCGCGATCCCGGTCGCGGTCCCGGTCCCGGTAGGCCAGCGGGGACGGGACTTGGGCCGACGCGGACGGGGCGGTCAGCCCGGCGAGCGTCGCGGTCGCGATTACCGCGGCGAGTGTTAGCTTGCGAAACATCGTGGCTCCTCCTCGGTTGTGGGGCGGGCAAACTTTAGCCCTTCCGGACTACGAACGGCGGACCGCCGCGGCGCTTGCGCCGGCCGCGCCCGTATAGAATGGCCCGAAACCCCGACCGGAGGTGACGCGATGCGAGTTCTACTGTCGGCCGTGCTGGTGGCGTTCGCCGGGACCGCGGCCGCGGCCGACCACACGCCGGACACGCCGGCCGACGTGAAGAAGGCCGTCGCCGAGAAGAAGGCCGTCCTGGTGGACGTGCGGGAGGACGACGAGTGGACCGACGGCCACCTGAAGGCCGCGCTCCCGTTCCCGCTGTCGAAGCTGAAGGACGCGAAGGCGGCGGACCTGCCGAAGGAGATCGCGAAGGACAAGCCGGTCTACCTGCACTGCGCGTCCGGGAAGCGGTGCCTGAAGGCGGCCGAGAAGCTCAAGGAGTTGGGCTACGACGCCCGGCCGCTGAAGCAGGGGTTCGCCGACCTCGTGAAGGCCGGGTTCGAGAAGGACAAGTAGAAACCGAACGATGGACCACACCACAATCATTCTCGCGGAACTGTCCCGGAAGGGGTACGTCCCGCTCAAGCCGAAGCAACTCGCGAAGAAGCTCAACGTCGGCGAGGCCGCGTACCCCGAGTTCCGCAAGACGCTCAAGGGCCTCCTCAAGGACGGCCGCATCGAGCAGGGGAAGAACAACCAGCTCCGCCCGGCCGACCAGTTCGGGGCGGTCGTCGGCGTGTACCGGCGGACCAAGAGCGGGCACGGGTACGTCCGGCCGCACGCCGCCGACGGGACGCTCGTCGCCGACGTCTTCATCCGCGAGGGGAAGGAGCGGGACGCCAGCACCGGCGACGAGGTGATGGTGAAACTCACCCGCCGGGCGAGCGGCACGCGGGACGCGGCCGGCGAGGTCATCCGCGTGCTGGCGCGGGCCACCCGCACGTTCGTCGGCACGTACTTCGAGCGGGACGGGCAGGCGTTCGTCCGGGTGGACGGGACCGTGTTCAGCCACAGCGTCTTCGTCGGCGACCCCGGCGCGAAGGGCGTGAAGCCGCAGGACAAGGTCGTCGTCGAGATGCTGAAGTTCCCCACGGCCGACGAGCGGGGCGAGGGGGTCGTCACGGAGGTGCTGGGGCCGCTGACGCAGCCGGGCGTGGACCTGCTGACCATCGTGAAGGCGTTCGGGCTGCCGGAGGAGTTCCCGAAGGAGGCGCTCGAAGAGGCGCGGTCGCAGGCGGACAAGTTCCGCGAGGACGAGCTGCTCGGCCGGACCGACTTCACCGGCGACCTGGTCGTGACGATCGACCCGATCGACGCCCGCGACTTCGACGACGCCGTCTCGGTCGAAATCGACCCGAAGACGAAGCACTGGATACTGACGGTCCACATCGCGGACGTGGCCCACTTCGCGCCGCCGGGCGGGCCGCTGGACGCCGAGGCGAAGAAGCGGGCGACGAGCATCTACCTGCCGCGGAAGGTCATCCCGATGTTCCCGGAGGTGATCTCGAACGGCCTCGCGAGCCTGCAAGAAGGGAAAGTCCGGTACGTGAAGTCGGTGCGGATGGAGTTCACCCCGAGCTTGCAGAAGGGGCACGTCCAGATTTTCAACGGCGCGATCAAGCCGCGGAAGCGGTTCCACTACGAGGAAGTGCAGGGCATCCTCAACGTGTTCGACGGCAAGCGCCCCCCTGGGACCGCGGGCGTCTCGCCCGCTTCGGTCGCTGGCGCTCAAGACGAATCCCCAATAGAGGAAGGTGGGCGGGCGGGACGCCCGCGGTCCCAGGAGCAGCCGGCCGCGGACGTTGCCCCGGACGTGCTGGCGATGTTGCGGCGGATGCGCGACCTGGCGGCACTCCTGCGGAAGAAGCGGATCAAGCGGGGGTCGCTGGAGCTGTCGATGCCGGAGGCCGTCCTCGAGTACGACGACAACGGGTTCGTGAACGGGGCGCACTTCGCGGTCAACGACGAGAGCCACCAGGTCATCGAGGAGTTCATGCTGGCGGCGAACGAGGCCGTGGCCGAGCACCTGACGACGCTCGCCGTGCCGTTCCTGCGGCGGGTCCACCCGGCCCCGAAGGAGGAGAAGCTCGACGCGTTCGCCGACTTCGCCCGCATCCTCGGCTACCCGATGAAACGCTCGCAGGACCGGTTCGAGCTACAGCGGTTGCTGCGGCTCACCGCCGACAAGCCGGAGCGGGCCGCCATCCACTACGCCCTGCTCCGCAGCCTGAAGCAGGCGACGTACTCGCCGACGCAGGACGAGCACTACGCGCTCGCCAGCCAGCACTACTGTCACTTCACGTCGCCGATCCGCCGCTACCCGGACCTGGTGGTTCACCGGCTGCTCGACCGCTGGATTCGGCACAAGAAGGTGACGGCCGACGAGGCGGAGATGCGTATCCTCGGCGACCACTGCTCGCGGCTGGAACGCCGGGCGGAGACGGCCGAGCGCGAACTCGTGAAGTTGAAGCTGTTGCAGTACCTCAGCACGCGGCTGGGCGAGCAGCTGGACGCCGTCATCACCGGCGTCGCGGACTACGGGTTCTTCGCGCAGGCCGAACGCTTCCCGGCCGAGGGGCTGGTCCACATTTCGAGCCTGACGGACGACTACTACCACTTCGACGAGGGGTCGCACGCGCTGGAGGGGGCGCGGCGGAAGAAGCGGTACCGGCTCGGCGACCGGGTGCGGGTGGAGGTCGCCCGCGTGGACGTGCAGCGACGGATGCTCGACTTCCGCCTCGCCGGCGATCCGGCGAGCGAGCGACCAAGCTCGCCTCGGTCGGCCGACCGCCCGCCGCGGAAGGGCCGGGGCCGCCGCTGATTCATTTTGCATTTTTCATTGGTCATTTTGAATTGGTTCGGCCATTTCAAACCTTGAACCAATTCAAAATGACCAATGAAAAATGCAAACTTACTTCTTCCGCCACACCGCGTCCGGGTGAATCCCCAGCCGCTCCATCGCCGGCTGAATCTCCGCGTAGAACCGCTTCGCGTCCACCGGATACCCGGCCGTCGGCTTCAGCCCCGGCACGTGCGTCTGCCAGAACGCGTTGAACTGCATCATGCAGACCTCCCGCAGGTACTTGCACACCATCGACGCGAGCGCCACGCACACCGAGTCGCCGTCCGCCTTCGGCCGGAACACGACCGTCACCTCGCGGCCCAGCCCGGCGACGCGGTAGCGGCTCTCGGCCGCCGACTCCCGCTCGGCGACGACCCACCCGTCCGGGAAGGCGTCCTGCAGGAACGGGCCGTAGAAGTTCCGCCCGCCCTGCTTGTCGCAGACGACGTGCAGCGGCTCGTCGCCCGGCACGCCGGCGAGCTTCTCCCGCAACAGCCCGATGAGCCCGCGGGACAGGACGACCGCCTTCGAGTCGGCCTCCTGAAGGATGGCGTTGAACTGCTGCGGTCCCACGAGCCGGGCTCGGGCCGCGGGGCGGTACGCTTCCAACGTCGATGGCGACGCGGCGGCGAGCCACGATTCCCACTCCGCTTCCGAGGTCAGTTCCGCCAGCCCGAACCCGACGCAAACCCCGCGCGACAATCTCGCGAACCCGTGCGGCCCGGCGTACACCTTCTTCGAGTCGTCGATGAGCAGCCGCCCGTCGTCCCGCTCGTGCGCCCGGCGGACCCACGGCGACAGCGTCTCCCACCCG
The DNA here is from genome assembly GCF_059499385.1 of Limnoglobus sp. NCBI lineage: Bacteria > Pseudomonadati > Planctomycetota > Planctomycetia > Gemmatales > Gemmataceae > Limnoglobus > Limnoglobus sp. The sequence continues at coordinate 27,047 of NZ_JCABYM010000066.1, forward strand.
GCGAGGTCGCCGGCAGGCAGCCGCAGCGCGACGGCCGCCTGCACCAGCGGGCCGAGGTTCGGGCCGTACCCGGCCTCGTCGATTCCGACCACCCAGGGCATGAAACCGGTTCCTGTATAATTCCGGGACCCGAGGAGGTGATACCGATGGCGATGATGGCGAACAACATCTTCCTGAAGATCATCAACAAGGAAATCCCCGCGAAGGTCGTCCACGAGGACGACCGGTGCCTCGCGTTCCACGACGTGAACCCGCAGGCCCCGGTTCATGTGCTCGTCATCCCGAAGAAGGTGATCCGCACGCACGCCGACCTGACGGCCGACGACGCGGCCGTGATGGGGCACATCCACCTCGTCGCGGTGAGGCTCGCGAAGCAGCTCGGCCTCGCCGCCGGGTATCGGCTCGTCATCAACTGCGACGAGCAGGCCGGGCAAACGGTCCCGCACTTGCACCTGCACCTGATGGGCGGCCGGGCGATGGGGTGGCCCCCCGGATAGCGCGGATCTCGGAACGCGGGGCGCGGAGCGAAAACCAAAACCGTTTAGCCGCCATGTTGAAAGAAATCTTGTGCCAGCGCCTGACGGACGTGACCGCCCGCATCGCCGCCGCGGCGGCCCGAGGCGGCCGGCGGCGCGAGGACGTGACGCTCGTCGCCGTGAGCAAGACCGTCACGCCGGAGGTCGCGGCGGTGCTGTTCGACCTCGGCGTCCGCGACTTCGGCGAGAGTCGGCCGCAGGAGCTGTGGAAGAAGCAGGCCGCGCTGCCCGCCGCGACGTGGCACTTGATCGGCCACCTCCAGCGGAACAAGATCGACAAGACGATCCCGCTCGTGAGCCTCGTTCATTCCGTCGATTCGGACCGGCTGCTCGCCGCCCTCGACGAGTTCGGCCGGAAGCGGGACGTGCCCGTACCGATCCTGCTCGAAGTGAACTGCTCCCGCGAAGAGAACAAGGGCGGCCTCCGCGTCGAGGACGTGCCCGCTATCACTGACAAAGCATTGTCACTCCCCGGCGTCCGCATGGACGGCCTCATGACGATGGCCGCGTTCCACGACGACCCCGAGCGCTGCCGGCCGACGTTCGCGGAGCTGCGCGAGCTGCGCGACCAACTCCGCACGCGGACGGGCCTTCCCCTGCCGCACCTGTCGATGGGGATGAGCAACGACTTCGCGGTCGCCGTCGAGGAGGGGGCCACGCTCGTCCGCGTCGGCAGCACGCTGTTCGCGGGGCTGCCGCCGGGGTGAAAATTTTCCCCGCCCGTTGCCGTCGCACCCGGCCGCCGTTTCCGCTACCATCTGACTACACGGGCCAGGACGCGGCCCGCCCGGTTGGCCCCCCTCATGCCACTCGTCTTTCGCGGCAACTGTTCGCACTGCGGGTACGAATCCCCGGAGGTTTCGCCCGGCGGGTTCGTCGTGTTCGTGACCGACGCCGACGAGGACGCCCGGCGGCGGACCGGCGAGCCGGTCCCGGTCGTCACCCACCCGTTCGCCGAGTTCGTGCTGGAAGAGTTCGGCCTGTCGTTCCAGTCCACGGCCTGGGGCGGGCAGCTGGTCGAGGTGCAGAACCGCGTCTGCCGGGACTGCGGCCGCGTCTCGGAACACCGGCGGTTGACGGCCGGCGGCGTCGCCATCGGGTGCGGCGGGTGCGCCGGCATCGCCGGCATGGGGATGGTCCTCGGCGTCGCGTCCGGCCTGTTGGTCGCGAACCCGTTCGTCGGGGCCGGCATCGGCGTGGCCCTGTGCGTGCTGCTCGTCACGACCATCGAGTTCGGGGCGAACCGGTACGTCCGGTGGCGGTACAAGGAGCGGGCCGAGGCGGTGGACACGCCGGGGATGTGCCCGCACTGCGGCGGGTGGCACTGCGTGCAGGTCGGGACCCGCGGCGGCGGCCCGTTCCCGTGCCCGGAGTGCGGCGAGCCGTCCGTGCGGATGGTCCCCGTCGCCCGGCCGAGCTAATACCCGGCGGCGGACATTCTCCCTTGTGTTTTCGCGCCGCGGGCGGGATAATCGGGCACTGGATAATCGTACCCTACTCTTTCGGGCGTTGGCATGAACTCTCCCTCTCGTCGGCGGGCGTGGCTGCCGTTGGCCGTGTTCGCGATGTGCGTCGCCGGGCCGTTGGTGTTGGCCCAGCCGCCGGGGTCCGGCGGCCGGCCGCCGGGGTACGGCCAGAGTCAGCCGCCGCCCGGCTACGGCCAGAGCCAACCGCCGCCGGGGTACAACCAGCCGCCGCCGGGGTACGGCCAGCGGCCGCAGACCGGGCCGATGGGCGGGAACCCGAACCAACCGCCCGGCGGGGAGCAGGAGGGGCGGGCCGGCGGGATGCCGAACCGCGGCATGGGGAACATGGGCGGCATGCCGAACGCCGGGGTGCCGAACGTCCCGAACATGGTGATGCAGACGGAGGGGACGTGCTCGAAGTGTAAGAAGACGATCACGTACACCGAGGGGAACGCCCCCACGTCCTGCCCGCACTGCGGCACGCGGTTCGACTACGTGGAGGGGGCGGACGGGTCCAAGAAGTACACGGCGACGGGCCGGGCGTCGCAGGCCAAGTGGATCATCATCGGCGTGATCGTGGCGATCTCCGTCGTGGTCGCGATCATCAAGGGGATCATGGCCGCGGCGAGCGGCGGCGGGGCGAAGAAGCGGGTGAAGAAAAAGAAGAAGCCGATGCGCCGCCCGCGGGACGACGACGACGATTATTGATGTGGGTGGGGGTTGATTGAAACACGAAAGCCCAGGCACGGCCGTGCCTGGGCTTTCGTGTTTACCCCTTCAAGAACTTCCCGACCGTCTCCAAAAACTCGTTGTTGCTCTTCGTCTTCCCCAGCTGCTTGATGAGCGACTCCATCGCCTCCGGCGGCTTCATCTGCATCAGGCTCCGCCGCAGCAGGTTGATCCGCTCCAGCTTCTCCGGCGCGATCAGCCGCTCTTCCTTCCGCGTGCCGGACGCCCCCAGGTCGATCGCCGGGTAGATGCGCTTCTCGGCGATGCGGCGGTCGAGCACTAGCTCCATGTTGCCCGTCCCTTTGAACTCCTGGAAGATCACGTCGTCCATCCGGCTGCCGGTCTCGATGAGGGCCGTGCCGAGGATCGTCAGCGTGCCGCCCTCCTCGAACGCGCGGGCGGACCCGAACAGCCGCTTCGGGATTTCGAGCGCCCGGCTGTCCACGCCGCCGCTCATCGTCCGGCCGCTGTTGCCGGAGTGCTTGTTGTACGCCCGCGCCAGCCGGGTCAGGCTGTCGAGGAGGACGAGCACGTCTTTCCCCTGCTCCGTCAGCCGCTTCGCCCGCTCGACGCACAACTCCGCCAGCCGGACGTGGCTGGAGGTGTCCATGTCGGACGACGACGCGACGAGCTGGAACCGTTCCGCCCCGGCCCCGTCGGCCGGGACGAACGACTTCACCTGCCGCCGCATCTCGGTGACTTCTTCGGGGCGTTCGTCCACCAGCAGGATGATGAGGTGCATCTCCGGGTGGTTCTTCGCCACGGCGGACGCGATGTGCGACAGCAGCACCGTCTTCCCGGACCGCGGCGGGGCGACGAGCAGCCCCCGCTGCCCCTTCCCGATGGGCGTGAACATGTCCATGACGCGGGTCGTCATCACGTCCGGCGTCGTCTCCAGCCGGATGGCGACGCCCGGATCGACGGCCGTGAGTTCGTCCCACACGCGGCGGCGGAACGCCTTCGGGTCGGCCCCCTCGATTTGCTCGATGGCGGCGAGCCGCGGCCCCTGCCCGCGGCGGGGCGGTTCCAGCGACCCGGTGATGTGCAGCCCTTCCGCGAGGTTGAACTTGTCGATGAACGCGCCGGGGACGTACGGGTCGTCCGGCGTGTTGCGGTAGTTGCGGGCCGGGCTGCGGAGGAAGCCATAGCCGCGCGGGTGGCGTTCGAGGACGCCGTGGAACGTGGGGGCCGGTTGCATAACGAATCAGGTTCCGGAACTAAAGCACAGGTCAACGAGATCGGAAAGGCTGGCGAGCCATCGCGGATGCAAGGGATTGTAAGGCACGGCGGCGGAGGGGGGTAGGAAAAAGTCGGAATCGGAGGTCAGAAGTCAGAGGTCAGAAATCGGGGGTGGAACCACGTGCGGTGTTCCTGACCTCTGACTTCTGACCTCCGACCTCTGGTTCCCTTGCCGCCGCCCGGCCGCGCCCTAGAGTGATAGTTCCGAAATTGCGACCGGAACTAAGGAATCGAGTCATGGGCCAGCACTGCGAAGTGTGCCAGAAGACGCCGAAGCTGGGCAACCAGAAGACGTACCGTGGGAAGGCCAAGTACCTCGGCGGGGTCGGCAAGAAGATCACCGGCATCAGCCGCCGGACGTACCGGCCGAACCTGCAGAGCATCCAGATCGCCGGCGAGAAGGGCGAGGCCGTCCGGGCGCGGGTGTGCGTCGCGTGCATCCGCAGCGGCAAGGTCGCCAAGCCGATGAAGCGGCAGCCGTTCAGCATGCAGGCGGTCTGACCGGCCGGCCGCGGCCCGGAGTCATCGGAGCGGAGTGCGGGACGACCCGCGCTCCGCTCCCGGCATTTCCAACGGGGGGTGTTCCATGGCCCTGACGCTCGACGAAGTCCGCAAGGTCGCGAAGCTGGCCCGGCTGGAGATGTCCGACGCCGACCTCGCGACGATGCAGCAGCAGCTCTCCGCGATCCTGAACTACGTCGATCAGCTCGGCCAACTGAACACCGACGGCGTCGAGCCGCTGGCCCACCCGCTGCCGGTGGCGAACGTCTTCCGCGAGGACGTGATCGGCCAATCGCTGACGCCCGACGAGGCGATGGCGAACGCCCCGGTCCGGCTGGCGGACTTCTTCGGCGTCCCCGCCGTGTTCGACACTGACGAGCCGGTCAGCCACTGACGGTACTCGGTACTGAGTACTCGGTACTGAGTACACGGTACCCGAATTGACCGCCCCTCTTCGCGACGTACCTTAACCTCTCTTTACCTCTCGAACACGACGGGCGAGAACTACCGTGTCGCTGACCGAAAAGACGGCCGCCGAACTCCTCGCGTTGCAGGCGGCGGGCCAGGCCACCGCCGCCGACATCACCGCCGCGTTCCTGGCGAACGTCGCCGCCCGCGAGCCGAAGGTCCGGGCGTTCATGCGGGTCGAGGCCGACGGCGCGAAGGCCCAGGCCGCGGCCGTGGACGCGAAGCGGAAGGCCGGCGCGAAGCTCGGCCCGCTCGCCGGCGTGCCGGTCGCCATCAAGGACGTGCTCTGCACCAAGGGCGTCACCACGACGTGCAGCAGCAAGATTCTGGAGAACTTCGTCCCGCCCTACGACGCGACGGTCATCACGCGGCTGAAGGCCGCCGACGCGGTGCTGATCGGCAAGACGAACATGGACGAGTTCGCGATGGGGTCGTCCACCGAGAACAGCGCCTACCAGACGACCCGCAACCCGTGGGACCTCGACCGCATCCCCGGCGGGTCGTCCGGCGGGTCGGCGGCGGCCGTGGCCGCGTGCCTCGCCCCGGTCAGCCTCGGCACGGACACCGGCGGGTCGATCCGCCAACCCGCGAGCCTCTGCGGCATCGTCGGCATCAAGCCGACCTACGGCCGCGTCAGCCGGTACGGGATGATCGCGTTCGCGTCGTCCCTCGACCAGATCGGCCCGTTCACCCACGACGTGTACGACAACGCCCTGCTGATGGAGATCATCGCCGGCCACGACCCGCACGACGCGACGAGCGTGGACCAGCCCGTCCCGGCGTACACGAAGACGCTGAACCAGAAAGTAGACGGCCTCCGCATCGGCGTGCCGAAGGAGTTCTTCGGCCAGGGCCTCGATTCCGAAGTGGAAGGTGCGATCCGCGCCGCGCTGAAGGAGTACGAGAGGCTCGGGGCGAAGCTGGTGGACGTGTCGCTGCCGCACTCGAACTACGCGGTGGCGGTCTACTACATCGTGGCGACGGCCGAGGCGTCGTCGAACCTCGCCCGGTTCGACGGCATGCACTACGGCCACCGCACGAAGCAGAAGGCCGACCTGATCGCCACCTACGCCAAGTCCCGCGGCGAGGGGTTCGGCAAGGAGGTCCAGCGGCGGATCATGCTCGGCACGTACGCCCTCAGCAGCGGGTACGCCGACCAGTATTATCACAAGGCTCTCAAGGTCCGCCGGCTCATCAAGAACGACTTCGACGCGGCGTTCGAGCGGTGCGACGTCATCATGGGGCCGACGGCCCCGACGGCGGCGTTCAGGAAGGGCGAGAAGAGCGACGACCCGCTGGCGATGTACCTGAGCGACATCTACACGATCTCGTGCAACCTGGCCGGCATCGCCGGCCTCAGCATCCCGTGCGGGTTCACGACGGGCAACCTGCCGATCGGCCTGCAGCTGCTCTCCCCGCCGTTCGACGAGGAGCGGATGCTGCGGATCGCCCGCATGTACGAGGCCGTCACCGACTGGCACACGAAGCGGCCGGCGGTGTGATCCCGTTGTAGTATGTGGCATGACCCTCTCGGAACTGCTCCCATTCCTCTTGCTCGCGCTCTCGCTCGTCGCCGTGCCGCTGATGCTGTTCGTCGCCGTCCGCGCCCTGCGGCGGGCGGACGCGCGGAACCGCCGGTCCACCTTCGCCAGCCCGCCCAGCCGAAACGGGACGCACCGGCCCGACGATTCCCGGTAGCCGGCCGGCCGGGATTTCGTTGCGAACCGCCCGCGGCCCCGCGATAATGCGGGAGTTCACATCCCCCACCCGTGAGGTTCCCACCGATGACCAAGTTCGTTCGCTCCCTGGCCCTGATGTCCGCGCTCGCCGTCACGGCGGTCGGGACCGGGACGTTCGCCCAGGAAAAGAAGGACGCCAAGAAGGCCGACACGAAGAAGAAGGCCGACGACACGAAGAAGAAGGCCGACGACAAGCCCGCCGCCGCGGCCGGGAAGGGCACGATCGAGGTGTACAAGAACGACAAGGGGAAGTGGCGGTACAAGGTCATGAACGCGGACGGCAAGACGATCGCGATGCCGCTGCCGCAACTGAACTGGGAAACGAAGGCGGACGCCGAGAAGGCGGTCGAGGAGCTGAAGGGCATCCTCAATAGCGTGAAGCCGACGGAACCGGCCGGCGAGAAGTAACACCGACAAGCCCCGCCGAGGTCGGCGGGGCTTTTTCATTCCTCGTCCGGCCGCGCCGGGGACGACCGGTCGTCGGACTGCTTCTCCGGGACGCGGTAGTCCTCGCCGAGCCACCGGCCGAGGTCGATCAGCCGGCACCGCTTCGTGCAGAACGGGTAGTCCGGGTACTCGGACCAGTCGCCGGGCATCGCCGACGAGCAGATCGGGCAGGTCACTTTCTTCGCCGTCGCCATCGGTCCGCGCTCCACTTTCGTCATACCACGTTTGCCATTCTACCACCGGCCCCGCCGGTCGGCGCGAGGCCGAATCCCGGTTGACGCCCGGAACCGGGCCGGGGTATCACCGTCGGCCATGCGGACGATCGCGTTGCTCTCCCGACAGTTCCCCGTGCCGGGCGTCGGGCGGTCCCGGCCGAACGCCCTCGCCGAGTGGCTGCTCGCCGGGGCCGTCACCCGGCTCGTCGGGCTGTTCGCCGTCGCCGTCTTCCTCATTTGGTTGCCCGGCTACCTGACGTGGCCGATGTGGGTGGACCACGACGTGTTCGCCGCCCTCGCCCAATCGTGGGACGCCGGCGAGCGGCCGTACCGCGACCGGCCGACGACGAACTTCCCCGGCCCGATCTACCAGGCGTGGGCCTACGGCCACGTCTTCGGCTGGGGGAACGTGTGGTCCGTCTACGCCGCCGACGCCGCGCTGTTGGTCGTCGTCGCCGGCAGCTGCGTCGCGTGGTCCCGTTTGCGATTGGGCTGGTATCTCCCCGGCGTGGCGGCGGCGGCGGCACTCGTGAGCTACCACGCCATGCACGATTTCACGCAGGCCGCGCAGCGGGATTGGCAGGCGACGGCGTTCGTGCTGCTCGCGGTCCTCGCCGTTGCCGGGCGGGAGAACGTCCGCCTCCCGTGGCTGGTCGGCTCGGCGGCGCTGTTCGCGCTCGGCAGTTCCTTCCGCCCGCAAACGATCTTCTTCCTGCCGGCGATGGCCGCGGCGCTGGGCGGGTGGCGAACGATGTTGAAGTGGGCCGCGGCTTACGCGGCGTCGCTCCTCCTGCTGTTCCTCCCGCTGTTTGCGAACGGCCTGTTCGACGACTTCGTCCGGGAGATGCGGAGCATCCGCAAGCACGGCATCTACCGCGACGTGCCGAACGACCGGTGGGCCGACTGGTGGAAGCAAGGGCTGACCGGCGGGTTCCTCGGCGTGCTGGCGGCGACGCTCGCCCTCGTCCGGGACCGGCGGTGGCGGTGGGCGTGGCTCGCGCTCGCCGGGGTCAGCTTCTGGCTGACGATCAGCCCGCACCCGCACGAGTATTGTCGGCAGCCGTTCCGCGTCACGCTCGTCGTCGCGGCGATGGCCCCGCTGGCGGCGGTGCTGAAGTCTTCGTGGCCGCCGCTCGCCCGGCTGGCCGTCGCCGTCGCGCTGATCGGTTGTGTGATCGTGCCGAAGCCGAAGTTCTGCAGCCTCCCGCGCGCGACGAAGGCGTGGCGGGAACTCGTCGGCCGGCCGTCGGACCAGTACCACCCGCCGGGGTACACCGTGGAGAGCATCCACGGCCTGTTCGTCTACCCGTGGGCGGAAACCCGCGACGTGCTGGCGTACCTCCGGGAGAACACGTCGCCGGACACGCCGGTGGCGAACTTGCTGCTCGGCCCGACGGCGCTCAACGGCCCGACCGGCCGGCGGTCGCCGCTGCACGCGGAGTCGATGGCGTGGGTGATCGTCGTCGGCCGGCACGACCACGTCGCGTTCGCCGACGAGCTGCGGGCCAGCCCGGACGCCGTCGTCGTGTGGCGGCCGGTCGAGTGGGACCGCGTCCCGCAGTGGGGCTGCATCCCGGCCGCCATCCGCACGCACTACCAACCGGTCGCGACCATTCGCGGGATCGAGGTCTGGCGGCGGAAGCCGGGGCGCGAGTAGAATGACGGTTCCTCACCGGCGGCTTCTCTCCTCATGCACGACTCGGCACGACCCGGCCGCGGCCTCGCGGACCTGAGCATCCGCAACCCCGTGTTCGCGGTCATGCTCGCCGCCGCCATGCTCGTCTTCGGCTACCTCGGCTACTCCGGCATGGGCGTCAGCCAATTCCCGGAGGTGGACTTCCCCGTCGTCTCCGTCGTGATCGCGCTCGAAGGGGCGTCCCCGGACGTGATGGACGGCGACGTGACCGACGTGGTCGAGGACGCCGTGTCCGGCGTCGAGGGGGTCGATTACGTCGCCTCGCAGAGCTACCAGGGCGTCAGCCAGGTCAACATCTTCTTCCGGCTCGACCGCGACATCGACATCGCCATGCAGGACGTGCAGAACGTCGTATCGGCCGCGAGGCGGAAGCTCCCGCGGGAGATCGAGCAGCCGGTCATCCTGAAGCTGAACCCGAACAACCTGCCGGTGCTGTGGATCACGCTGTCGAGTTCGAGCGTGCCGCACGGCAAGATTTGCGACTTCGCGGAGAAGGAGTTCAAGCAAGCGATCGCGGCGATCCAGGACGTGGGCGGCGTGCAGTTCGCCGGGCTTCGCGCCCGCAACGTCCGCATCTGGCTCGACACGAAAAAGATGTGGTCGTACAACCTGACGGCCGCCGAGATTCGCACCGCGATCCAGCAGCAGCACCAGGAGCTGCCCGCCGGCACGATCACCAGCCGGATGATCGAGGCGAACGTTCGCGCGATGGGCGAGGCCTACTCCATCGACGAGTTCAAGCGCATTCTCATCGCCCGGCGGAACGGGCAGGCGATCTACCTCGCGGACCTGACGTCGAGCATCGAGGACGGCACCGAGGACGAGCGGAGCGTCGCGCGCTACAACGGCCGGCCGGCGGTCGCGGTCGGCGTGCGGAAGGCCATCGGCGGGAACCTCGTCGCCGTCTGCGAGCACGTGAAGGCGGAGATGCCGAAGCTGACCCGGATGCTGCCGCCCGGCGTGGAGATGCACGTCCCCATCGACTACTCCGTGTTCGTCCGCGAGAACGTGGAGGAGATGAAGCTCACCCTCGTCCTCGGCGTGCTGCTGACGGCCCTCGTCTGCTTCCTGTTCCTCGGCTCCCTCGGCACGACGCTCAACGTCTGTCTTTCCATTCCGACATCCCTCGTCGGCACGTTCTTCGTCGTGAACTATGGGATGAAGTTATTCGGCCGCCCGCCGTTCACGATCAACCTGATGACGCTGCTCGCCCTGTCGCTGTCCGTCGGCGTCGTCGTCGATGACGCGATTCTAGTGCTGGAGAACATCTACCGCCGCCGCGAGCAGGGGCTGTCCCGCCTCCGCGCCGCGCTCTTGGGCGCGCGCGAAATCAGCTTCGCGGCGGTGGCGGCGACGCTGTCCATCGTGGCGATCTTCCTTCCGGTCGCGTTCCTGTCCGGCACGGTCGGCCGGTTCTTCTTCCAGTTCGGCGTGACCGTCGGCGTCGCGGTGCTGCTGTCCCTCGTGTCCGCGCTGACGCTCACGCCAATGCTGTGCGCGCTGTTCCTGGACGTGAAACACGGGTTCCGCGTCCCGATCCCGCGCCGCCGCAAGTGGACGCTCGGCGGCGTCGCCGGCCTCGCGTTCCTCGCGCTGACCGCTGCCGCCAAGTTCGTGCTCTCGCAGCTCCCCCACCTGCGTACCGAGTACCCCGTACTGAGTACCGTGTACTCGGTACTCGGTACCGAGTACGCCCTGCCGGTCGCGTTCCTCGTCGGGTTCCTGCTCGCCACGCGGGGGCACCAAGTCTACGCGCTGATCGACAAGTTCCTACTGACGCCGTTCCTCGTCTACCCCGTCGATCTGCTCATGCGGGGGCTGACCGCCGTTTACCTGCGCGTCCTGAAGTTCTCGCTCCGCGTGCCGGCGCTGGTGCTGATCGTCGGGGCCGGGATCGGTGGCGTCGCCGTGTGGATGCTCGCGAACAACGTCCTCGGCCGCGAACTCATCCCCAGCGAGGACCAGAGCCGGTTCGTCGTGCACGTGGTTTGCCCCGTCGATTCCAACATCGAGCAGGTGAAGGAACTGCTCCGCGAGTGCGAGGAAACGCTCCTCACCCGCGACGACGTGGCCGGCGTCCTCACGACCGCCGGCAGCGAGAACGGGCAGCTCATTTTCGAGGCAGACATCTTCGTGAACCTGATCCCGAAGAACGAGCGCGTGAAGTCGCAGCAGGACATCATGGGCGAGATTCGCGCCAACTTGCAGGGCCTCGGCGACATCCGCGTCGTGATGCGGGATCTGTCGCAGGAGGGGTTCACCGCCCAGCGGGGTGACCCGATCGACTTCGCGATCCGCGGCGACTGGGCGGAGTTGCCGCACCTCGCGAACACGATGATGGAGGAGATGCGGGCCAGCGGCATGGTCGCGGACGTGGACTGCAACTACCGGCCCGGCAAGACGGAGCAGCGGGTCATCCCGAACCGCGTGAAGCTCGGCCGGCTCAACGCCCCGGTCGGCCGCGTCGCGGAGTCGCTGTCGCTCATGGTCGGCGGGCAGAAGATCGCGAAGTATACAGACAATGGACGCCGCTATGACGTGCGGATCAAGCTCGCCGCCGGCCAGCGGGACGTGCCGGCCGACCTCGACACCGTGCCGGTCCGCGTCGGCGTGGACAAGCTCGTTCCCCTCCGTGACGTGGTCGATCTGCAACCGCAGGCGACGCTGCCCGTTCTCAATCGCTTCAAGCACCAGCGGGCCATCGAGATCACCGCGACGCCCGCCCCCGGCGTGTCGCAGGGCGAGGCGGTCGCGGCGTGCCAGGAGATCGCGAAGCGCGTCCTGCCCGGCGAGGACTACGAGGCCGTCGAGCTGGGCAACGCCTCCGCGATGCGGGAGACGATCAACGGCCTCGTCTTCGCGCTGGCGCTCGGCATCCTCGTCGTGTACGGCATCCTCGCGGTGCAGTTCGCGTCGTTCGTCCACCCGTTCACGGTGCTGCTGGCCCTGCCGTTCGCCGCGACCGGGGCGCTCGTCACGCTCTACCTCACCGGCGACACGCTGAACATGATGTCGCTCATCGGCATGATCCTACTGATGGGGCTGGTGAAGAAGAACTCGATCATCCTGGTCGATGCCGCGAACCGCCAGCGGGCTGCCGGGCTGGACCCGCCCGCGGCCGTGGTCCAGGCCGGCCGCGACCGGCTGAGGCCGATCCTGATGACGAGCCTGGCGTGCGTGGCCGGCGCGGTCCCGGCGGCGATCGGATTCGGGCCGGGGGCCGAGACGCGAGCGCCGATGGCCCGCGGCATCATCGGCGGCATCGTACTCAGCACGCTCGTGACGCTGGTGATGGTCCCGGTCTTCTACGTGCTGGTCGAGCGGTTCCGCGGGCTGTTCGCCATGAGCGAACCGGAACCGGAGACGAAGCCGGAGTTGCCCGTACCGTCGGCGAACGGAACCGCCCACGCCGAGAAGCCGGTTCAGGCGAACGGCACGGCGTAAGCGTGCCGGTCTCTACACACAGGCCCACACCGGCACGCTTACGCCGTGCCGTTCGCCGTTAGGAAGCCCCCGCCATGCGAACGCTCCTCGCCTTGCTCGTCACGTCGTTCCCCGTCGTCGCCGCCGACCCGCCGAAGCCGCCGATCGTCGCGCCGGTGGACCTCACCGAGTGGACGCCACGGCCCGCCGTCGGCAAGGCCGAGCCTTACGAGCGGATGAAGGACCCGGAGTGGGACGACAAGCGGTTCCAGCTCACGGACACCGGCCCGGTCCTGAACTGCAGCTTCCGCTACCCGGTCGGCAAGGACCAGTACATGGCCTACAAGGCGACCGTCATCAAGCTCGCCGGCGGCAAGGCCGGCGTCGCGTTCGACCGCAACACGATGAAGGTCGTCGCCGGGTGGACCGGCGGGTTCGTGAACATCAGCCCGCGGCGGTTCGGCCTCTTGAACACGCCGACGCCGAACGGCACGATGGCGTTCGCGCTGCCGGCCGGCCCCGGCTGGGCGAGCGGGACCGGCACGTGGGACGCCGGCGTCCTCCGCCACACCGCCCCGCTGCCGAAGGAGTGGGCGAAGTACAAGGGCTACTACCTGCACAACGACCGCGTCGTGTTGAAGTACACCGTCGGCGACGCGGTCGTGTACGAGACGGCGAGGCTCCGCGGAGACGCCATCGTTCGTTCCATCCAGATTGAACCGCACAAGCACGACCTCAAGTTGAACCCGTCGGGCGGGCGCGAGCTGACCATGACTCGCAACGACCGAACGACGACGATCGCCGTCAACAACGTGACGTCTTCAAACAACCCGGACGATCACGAGTTCCCCGAGGACTTCCTCAAGCCCGGCGGCCTCCGGTGGGGCAAGCCGCTCGTCACGAAGCTCGTCCGCGGCAGCACAGACGGCCCGTTCGCCCTCGACACGCTGACCATCCCCCACGACAACCCGTTCAAGGCCCTCTTCTTCTGCACCGCGGTCGATTTCCTGCCGGACGGCCGCGTCGTCGTGTCCACCGCCCACGGCGACGTGTGGCTCGTCCGCATCGACGAGGCGAAGGACGAGTGCCACTGGCAGCGGTTCGCCACCGGCCTCTACCAGCCGCTCGGCGTGAAGGTCATCGACGGCAAAATCCACGTCCTCGAGCGCGGCCAGCTCACGCGGCTGCACGACGAGAACAACGACGGCGAGGCCGACTTCTACGAGTGCGTCAACAACGACTGGCACTGTTCCGGCGGCGAGCACAGCTACGACACGAGCCTGGAAACCGACCCGCAGGGGAACTTCTACTTCCACAAGACCGGCGACACCGACACGCCGACCGGCGGCTGCCTCATGCGCGTCAGCAAGGACGGGGCGAAGAGCGAAATCTTCTGCACCGGGTTCCGCCACCCGATCGGCCTCGGCGTGTCGCCGACCGGGATCGTCACCGGCGCGGACCAAGAGGGGAACTGGATGCCGGCGACGCGGATCGACCAGTACAAGCAGGGCGGGTTCTACGGCGACATGCGGGCGCACCACCGCGCGACGAAGCCGGAGAAGTACGACGAGCCGCTCTGCTGGCTGCCGCGGGAGGTGGACAACTCCGCGGGGTGTCAAATCTGGACGCCGGACGACAAGCGGTGGGGCGTCCTCGCGGGGCTGCCGCTGCACTTCAGCTACGGCCGGTGCAAGCTGTACGTGTTGCTTAGGCAGGAAGTCGGGGATACCAGGAGGGGGGACGGGGGGGAACCCGCGGGGGGTTCCCCCCAACCGACAGTTCAGGGCGGGGTCGCGGAGCTTCCCGTGCGGTTCCTGTCCGGGTCGCGGACGGGCCGGTTCCACCCGAAGGACGGGCAGCTCTACGTCGTCGGCCTGAACGGCTGGCAGACGGCGGCGAAGGCGGACGGCAGCCTCCAGCGCGTGCGGCTGACGGACAAGCCGCTCGACGTGCCGGTGAAGATGGAGGTCGTGCCGGACGGCGTGAAGCTGACGTTCTCCCGCGAACTGGACGCGAAGGCGGCCTCCGACCCGGCGAACTACCGGGCCGCCTGGTGGGGCTACCGGTGGAGCGGCGAGTACGGCTCCAAGCGGTGGAAGGTGTCCGACCCGAAGGTCGAAGGGCAAGATGATGTGCCGATCGCCTCGGCGGAGCTACTGGCGGACGGACACACGGTTCACGTCAAGTTGAAGGGCGGCGCACGGCCGGCGCAGTCGATGCAGCTCGGGTACAACCTCGCGTCGAAGGACACGACGAAGGCGGTGACGGGGTCCGTGTTCCTGACGATCCACAAGACGGGGAAGTAAGGCCGATCCGGTCGGGCGCGGCCGGACGCTCTCAACGGCGAGCGTCACGGCGTGAGCGTGACGTGTCTCGAAACCCAGAACCCACATCGTCCCAATCGCAACGGTGGAACCCTGAGCGGAAGCGACGGGGTGTGGAGACAGTCTTTACACCCCGTCGCTTCCGCTCAGGGTTCTACAAGAGTTGACACTCAGCCGCCGCCCGGTCCGAGACACGTCACGCTCACGCCGTGACGCTCGCCGTTGCGGGCGCAACCTCGCTCGACGGGCCTGCCGCGGCCTACAATGCCCGGACACGTCCCTGGGGTCCGCGCGATGGCCAACCAGCCTCAACCGAAGGTCCCGGCGAAGGCCGACCCGACGGAGCTGCAAGACAGCAGCGTCCCCTACGAGACGGCCGGCCCGCTGCCGCTCCCGGCGGATCTGCAAACCACCCCCGCGTTCGGCCCGCCGCGGCAAGACGGCGAGGTCGGGTCGCTGGGCCCGTACCGCGTCGTCAAGGAGGTCGGCCGCGGCGGCATGGGCGTCGTCTACCTCGGGTTCGACGACCGGCTGAAGCGGAAGGTCGCGCTCAAGGTGCTGCTGCCGAAGTACGCCGCCGTCCCCGAGGCGCGGGACCGGTTCCTCCGGGAAGCCCGCGCCGTCGCCCGGTTGACGCACGACCACATCGTCACCATCCACGAGGCCGACGAGCGGGACGGCGTCCCGTACATGGCAATGCAGCTGCTCCGCGGCACGACCCTCGACGCCTACCTCAAGAACAAGGGGCCGCTCGACCCGGCGGACGCCGCCCGCGTCGGCCGCGAGATTGCCTTGGGGCTGGCGGCGGCGCACGCGGCCGGCCTCGTCCACCGGGACGTGAAGCCGGCGAACGTCTGGCTCGAAGCCCCGAACGGCCGGGTGAAGCTCCTCGACTTCGGCCTCGCGAAGCCGGCCGACCCCGCGGACGCGGACGGCGACGCGACGACCACCGGCGTCCTCGTCGGCACGCCGGCGTTCATGGCCCCGGAGCAGGCCCGCGGCGAGAAGGCCGACCACCGCAGCGACCTGTTCAGCCTCGGCGTCGTCCTCTACCGGCTCGCCACCGGCCGCCCGCCGTTCGTCGGCACCGGGTCGCTGGGCACGCTCGCCGCCGTCGTCGCCGACGACCCGCCGCCGGTCCGCACCGTGAACCCGGCCGTTCCGGAGCCGCTGGCGAAAATCATCCACCGCCTACTGGCGAAGAAGCCGGCGGACCGCCCGCAGTCGGCGGCGCACGTCGCGGACGACCTACGGGCGCTGCGGCTGAAGCGGGCGTCGCCCGCGGCGGTCGAGGCGCTGCCGACGGCCACGCACGTCCCGCCGGGGGCCGACCCGTTCGCCGACATCGACGCGACGGAGGAGGAAATCGTCCAGCGGCCGGAACCGCGGAAGGCGTCGCCGACGTGGGTGCTCCCGGCCGTCGGCCTCGCGGCGCTCGCGGCCGTCGCGGTCGCCGCGGCGCTCGGCGTCTTCGCGACGCCGAAGGGCACGCTCGTCGTCGAACTCGCCGCGGACGTGCCCGCCGACGTGGCGGTGACGGTGAAGCGGAACGGCACGCCGGTCGCGGAGCGGACGCGGACCCGCGAGATTCCGCTGCCGGCTGGCGACGACTACACAATCGAGCTGGCCGAGCCGCGGGAGAACGTGAAACTCAGCCCGGCGGCGTTCGGCGTGGCGAAGAACGGCCGGGCGATCGTGCGGGTGCGGGTCGAGAAGCCGTTCGTGCCGGTCCCGCGGCCGAAGAAGACCGAGGAGGAGCCGGTCGTGACGAAGACCGGTCCCGGCCTGGCGTTCGACGGCCGGTCCACGTTCGTCCGCGTCCCGACGCTGCGGTTCGACGGCAAGCTGCCGGTCACCATCGAGGCGTGGCTGACGACCTTCCCGGTCCGCGGCCAGCAGCGGCACCTCTGCCTCCTGGGCGAACCCGGCGGCGGCCTGGGAATCGACGAGGACGGGGACATCGCTGTCGGCTTCCACGTCGGCAAGGGCGACTGGATCGAGGAAAGCGGCCACGCGGTCCCGCCGTTGACGCGGGTTCACGTCGCCGCCGTCGCGTTCGCCCGCGCCGCCGGGAAGGGCCGGTATCAACTGTTCCTCGACGGCCGGGATGTCGGCCACCTGGACTTCGACCGCGATTCGTTCCCGCCGACGCGGCCGGCGGCCGTGATCGGCTCCGGGACGAAGGCCGTGCCCGGCGGGTTCTTCCACGGCACGATGCACGAGTTGCGGGTGTCGAAGGCGGCCCGGTACAAGACCGACGGGTTCGCCCCGCCCGCTGCGTTCGCGGCCGACGCGGACACGGTCGCGTGGTACAAGTTCGACGAGGGCCAGGGGGCGAAGCTGACCGACCACTCCGGCAACAACCACCACGGCGAGATCGCGAACGGGACGTGGGTGCGGCCCTGACTTCCGAAGTCCGGCTTCGACTTCGGAAGTCGATCCCGCGCAGGGGCGTTCCTACTCGTCCGGATGCCTTCTGGCCCTGTTCGACTTCCGAAGTCGAAGCCGGACTTCGGAAGTCGGGGGCGACTGCCACCCGTTCTGCCACCCTGTCATTTCGGCGGAACGGCTGCTTCACACGATTCGCCTCAATCCGATTGAAATCAACGTCTTGCGCCGACATCACCAGGGCGGCATCGCGTTTGCTCATCGCACCGCACACGATACTCTCGACCCTTCCCACGGAGATCACCGGATGGCCGCCAAGCAGCTCGCCTTCGCCGACGACGCCCGCCAGAAGCTCCTCGCCGGGGCCAGCAAACTCGCCCGCGCCGTCCGGTCCACGCTCGGGCCGCGGGGCCGCAACGCCGTCCTCGACAAGGGCTGGGGCGCGCCGAACGTCACCAAGGACGGCGTCACCGTCGCCGAGGACATCGAGCTGCAAGACCCGTTCGAGAACATGGGGGCGCAACTCGTCAAGGAAGCCGCCAGCAAGACCAGCGACGTGGCCGGCGACGGCACCACGACCGCGACCGTCCTGGCCGAGTTCATCTTCCGCGAGGGGCTGAAGGCCATCGCCGGCGGCAACGACCCGATGGCCGTCGTCCGCGGCGTCCAGGCCGGCGTCGAGCGGGTCGTCGAGGAACTCGGCAAGCTCGCCGAGAAGATCGACCCGAAGGACACGAAGGAGATCACCGAAGTCGCCACCATCTCCGCGAACAACAACAAGGAGATCGGCAAGAAGCTGGCCGAGGCGATGAAGCTCGTCGGCGCGAACGGCGTCATCACCATCGAGGAAGGCAAGACGAACGACACCGAACTGGACGTCGTCCAGGGGATGCAGTTCGACCGCGGGTTCCTGTCGCCGCACTTCGTCAACAACCAGGACAGCGTCACCTGCGAGTTCGAGAACCCGTACATCCTCATCTTCGAGGAGAAGGTCACGGCCGTTAAGGACCTGATCCCGCTGCTCGAAAAGATCAGCCAGCAGAAGTCGCCGCTCGTCATCATCGCCGAGGACATCGAGGGCGAAGCCCTCGCGACGCTCGTGCTGAACAAGCTCAAGGGCGTGCTGCAAGTCTGCGCCGTGAAGGCCCCCGGCTACGGCGACCGCCGCAAGGCGATGCTCGAAGACATCGCCATCCTGACCGGCGGCAAGGCGATCTTCAAGGACCTCGGCATCCAGCTCGAGAACGTCCAACTGACGGACCTCGGCCGGGCGAAGAAGGTCAAGATCGACGCCGAGAACACGACCATCACGGAAGGCGCGGGCAAGAAGGCGGCCGTCGAGGGCCGGTGCAACGTCATCCGGGCCGAGATGGAGAAGACGGACAGCGAGTACGACACCGAGAAGCTGCAAGAGCGGCTAGCGAAGCTGGCCGGCGGCGTGGCCCAGGTGAAGGTCGGGGCCGCGACGGAAACGGAAATGAAGGAGCGGAAGGCCCTCTACGAGGACGCGCACGCGGCGACGAAGGCGGCCATCGAAGAGGGGATCGTCCCCGGCGGCGGCGTGGCCCTGCTGCAAGCCCGCAAGGTGCTGGACAAGGTGAAGCTCGACGGCGACGACGCGGCCGGGTTGAAGGTCCTGTTCCGCGCCCTGGAGATGCCGTGCCGGTTGATCGCGGAGAACGCCGGCAAGGACGGCACGGTGATCGTCAACAACATCCTCAAGGGCAAGGACAAGAACTACGGGTACAACGCCGACACGGACAACTACGAAGACCTCCGCAAGGCCGGCGTCATCGACCCGGTGAAGGTGACGCGGTCGGCCCTGCAGAACGGGGCGAGCGTCGCGTGCCTGCTCTTGACCAGCGAGGGCGTGATCGCCGACATCCCGGAGCCGAAGGCGGCCGGCGGCGGCCACCACGACCACCACGACCACGGCGGGATGGGTGGCATGGGCGGCATGGGGATGGGCGGCATGGGTGGCATGGGCGGCATGATGTAAGCGGCCGCGGGGCGGCACGGGCCGCCCCCGGTTCGGGCCTCTCGGGTCTGCGGGCGGCGATGGAAATCGGGACGGACGGTTAAACCGGTCGCATCGGCCGGCCGTATACCCTGAGCGTCGCCCGCCCACCCCCGAGGCCCCTCCCATGCTCGAACTGGAACTGGACAAGGCGACGAAGAAGAAGATCAAGGACCATCAGTATTACGTGTTCCCGAAGCCGGCGACGCACAGCAACCAGGACAACCGGCCCACGGCGTACGCGGACGAGAGCAAGCTGGTGGTCTATGCCGGCCGCGGCAACAACGGCTCGGCCAAGCTACACCCCGACGCCGTCAACCCGACGGAACTGCTCATGACGGCGCTGTTGGACTACGGCGACAGCATCGACGACTGGAGCATCAAGACGGCGGTGGTTCAGAGCGGCTACCGCCCGGACGACGCGTCGCAGGGGGCGACCTACCTGCGGATCATCAAGCGGACGGTCGCGAACACGGCGGCCTTCGCGGGGATGACGTTCCCGACGAACCTGGAGGCCGACGCGCAGGGCGTGCTCGGCCGGCAGGGCGACCCGCGGCGGACGGCGTTCCGCAACCGCGTCGCCCAGGCCCCCGGCTGGACGCCGGAGTTGATGCGGCAGCTGTTCGACATTGTGGACAACGCCTACGCCCCGCGGGGGTCGAACCCGCACGCGACCGGGTTCGTGTTCGACCTGGACTTCACCATCCTGTCCGGCGGGCGGGAGGTGCAACTGGGGGCGAACACGGCACTGAACACTGACGCCCTGAAGAGCGCGGCCGGGGTGTGGCTCAACAAGTACGCCATGAACTTCTGCTTCGACTCGTACAACACGGGCAAGGAAATCTGGCACCTGGAATACCGGACGGCCTGCACGAACACGTGACGCCGAAGTGATTCGAGACCATCGTTTTCAACACGGGAGCTTGTGACATGGCGAAGGGCGACAAGGCCGCGACGCTGCGGCCGCTGGACGACCGGATCGTGGTCGAGCCGCAGGAGGCGGAAGAGAAGACGGCCGGCGGCATCCTGCTGCCGGACACGGCCAAGCAGAAGCCGCAGCAGGGCAAGGTGGTCGCCGCCGGCCCCGGCAAGCTCAGCGAGAACGGCCAGCGGCTGGCGATGGCCGTGAAGGTCGGCGACACCGTCCTGTACGGCAAGTACAGCGGCAGCGACGTGGAAGTCGGCGGCAAGGAGATCAAAATCCTCCGCGAGAGCGACCTGCTCGCGAAAGTCACCAAGTAACACCAAAACCCAAATACAGATTTCACCGCAGAGGCCGCAAAGAACGCAGAGAGAAAAACAGAGGGAAGATTCTGATTTGAGAACATGATCTGGTTTTCTCTTTCTTTCTCTCTGCGCCCTCCGCGTTCTCTGCGGTGAAAAATCCGGAGACTCACATGGCGAAACAGCTCCTGTACACCGACGACGCCCGTAAGAAGCTGCTCGCGGGGGCCGACAAGCTGGCGAAGGCCGTCGGCGTCACCCTCGGGCCGACCGGCCGAAACGTCATCATCGACAAGTCGTTCGGCGGCCCCACGGTCACCAAGGACGGGGTGTCCGTGTCGAAGGAGATCGAACTCCCCGACCCGTTCGAGAACATGGGCGCGAAGCTCGTCAACGCCGTCGCCCAGAAGGCGAACGACGTGGCCGGCGACGGCACGACGACCGCCACCGTCCTCGCCCTCTCCATCTACCAGGAAGGGCTGCGGACCGTCGGCGTCGGGGCGAACCCGATGGCCGTCAAGCGGGGCATCGACAAGGCCGTCGCGAAGGCCGTCGAGGTGCTGGAAGGGTCGCTCGTCAAGAAGCTGTCGAAGCCGGAAGAGATGGAGCAGGTCGCCACGATCTCGGCGAACAACAACCCGACCGTCGGCAAGCTGATGGCCGAGGCCATGAGCAAGGTCGGGCAGGACGGCGTCATCACCATCGAGGAAGGCAAGACGAGCGAAACGCAGGTCGAATATCTTGAGGGTATGCAGTTCGACAAGGGGTACATCAGCCCGTACTTCGCGGCCGGCAACGCCGACCTGAAGTGGGAGGCCGAAAGCCCGATCATCCTCATCTACGAGAAGAAGCTGTCGAACGTCCGCGAGTTCCTGCCGCTCTTGGAGAAGGCGGCGCAGGCCCGCAAGCCGCTGCTCATCATCGCGGAAGACGTGGAGAGCGAGGCGCTCGCCATGCTCGTCGTCAACAAGCTCCGCGGGCTGATCGACGTGTGCGCCGTGAAGGCCCCCGGGTTCGGCGACCGCCGCAAGGCCATGCTCGGCGACATCGCCGTCCTCACCGGCGGCGAGTTCATCAGCGAGGACCTCGGCATCAAGCTCGAGAACATCGAGCTGGAGCAACTCGGCTCCGCCGACCGCGTCGTGGTGGACAAGGAGAACACGACGATCATCGTGAACCCGGACGACGCCCGCGAGAAGGCGATCCTGGACCGGGTGCAGATGATCCGCACGCAGATGGACCAGACGACCAGCAGCTACGACAAGGAGAAGTTCAGCGAGCGGCTGGCGAAGATGGTCGGCGGGGTGGCGATCATCCGCGTCGGGGCGGCGACGGAAGCCGAGATGAAGCAGCAGAAGGACCTGGTGGAAGACGCCCTGCACGCGACCCGCGCGGCCGTGGCGGAAGGCATCGTCGCCGGCGGCGGCGTGGCCCTCCTGCGGTGCGTGCCGGAGGTCGAGAAGCTGGCCGACAAGCTGAAGGGCGACGAGAAGGCCGGGGCGGAGATCGTGGCCCGCGCGCTGGCGAAGCCGATCCGCACGATCGCGGAGAACTGCGGCGTGGACGCGGCCGTCGTCGCCGACGAGGTGCTGACCCGCGGCGAGAAGTCGGCGAACATCGGGTACAACGCCAACGACGGCGAGTACGTGGACATGTTCAAGGCCGGGATCATCGACCCGCTGGTGGTGACGAAGGCGGCCCTGACGAACGCGGCGAGCATCGCCGGGCTGATGCTGACGACGGAAGTGATGGTCACGAAGATCGACGAGGACGACAAGGACTCGAAGATCGCCGGGGCGATCGCTTAAGCAGGGGTCAGGGGTCAGGAATCAGGGGTCAGAGGTCAGCCGTGGCCTCTGGCCCTTTTTCGCTGGCACGGATGGGGGGCGGCGATGCCCTACGTAAACGTGAAGATCACTCGCGACGGGGTGACGGCCGAGCAGAAGGCGCGGATCGTCGCGGAGATTACGGAGACGTTGCGGCGCGTCCTCGGCAAGCGGCCGGAGCACACGCACATCGTTATCGACGAGATCGACCCGGAGAACTGGGGCTTCGCCGGGGTGCTGACGCCGGAATACCGGCGGCAACAGTCCGAGGGACGGCCGGGCGGTTAGAATGGTGGGATTGTCCGTCGGAGCGTGCCGATGGACGGCCCCACACCACAGGGGTTTTTGCCCCGAAGGGGCGCAACATGTCAGCCCAGGGCAACGCCCTGGGTAGACCAGTCCTCCGGACCAAGCCCTGAAAGGGCGGAACACTCTTCCGCCCTTTCAGGGCTTATGCAACGGGTGGAACTCGTACCCAGGGCGTTGCCCTGGGCTGACATGTTCCAGGCTTTCAGCCTGAAAACCGGCCGCGGGGCAGGGTTGTCGAACCGGGTTGGATGCGGTCGAACGGCGAGAAGAGTTCACACATGGCCAAGCGCGATTACTACGAAGTCCTCGGCGTCACGAAGGACGCCTCCGGCGACGACGTGAAGAAGTCGTTCCGCAAGCTGGCCATGCAGTACCACCCGGACCGCAACGGCGGCGACGCCGAGGCGACCGAGAAGTTCAAGGAGGCGCAAGAAGCCTTCGAGGTCCTGTCCAACCCCGAGAAGCGCGGCATCTACGACCGCCACGGGCACGAGGGGCTGAACGCCCAGGCCGGCGGGTTCGCCGGCGGCAACATCGACCTGTCCGAGGTCTTCGGCGACATCTTCAGCAACTTTTTCGGCGGCGGGGGCGGCCGCCGACAACGCACCGCCGGGCCGCAGCCGGGCCGCGACATCCAGGCCGTCATCGACATCGACCTGAAAGAAGCCGTCACCGGCGTGAAGCGGACGATCGCGCTCCAGAACGAGGACTTCTGCGCCACGTGCAACGGCAGCGGGGCGAAGCCGGGGACGCAGCCGCAGCCGTGCAAGCGGTGCGGCGGGCAGGGCGTCACCGTCCAGCGGCAGGGCATCTTCCAGGTGCAAACGCCGTGCAACGCTTGCGGCGGCCGCGGCCTCATCAACCCGGACCCGTGCGGCAGCTGTCGCGGCAGCGGCCGGGTCGCGAACCGCAAGAACATCGACATCGACATCCCGCCCGGCGTCGATTCCGGCAACCGCATCCGCATCCAGGGCCAGGGCGACGCCGGCGACCCCGGCGCGCGGCGGGGCGACCTCGAACTCGTCGTCCGCGTGAAGGAGCACCGGTTCTTCCAGCGGGACGGGCACAACCTGATCTGCCAGTGGCCGATCACGTTCAGCCAGGCGGCGCTCGGCGGGCCGATCGAGATCACCACCCTCACCGGCGAGAAGGTGCAGCACCACCTGCCGCGGGGCCTGCAAACGCACGAGGTCATCCGCATCGTCGGCCACGGGATGCCGCACGTCCGCAGCCCGAAGAAGCGGGGCGACCTCTTGATCCAAGTCGTCGTGGACACGCCGCAACAACTGACGCCGGAGATGGAGGCACTGTTCAAGCAGCTCGCGGTGCAGGAGAAGGTCCACGCCGCGACGCCGCCGAAGAAGAGCTTCTTCAGCAAGTTGAAGGACTGGCTGACGCCCGAGTGAAAAAGAAGAATGGCCCGCAGATGACGCAGACTTCGACGCAGATGAAGAGGATCAAAACCAAGACGATGATTTCTTCTTATCCGGTTTTCATCTGCGTCGAAGTCTGCGTCATCTGCGGGCCGTCTTGAACTTGAGAACCTCACCATGAATGAACAAGATACCGACGTAAACGGCATCCCGCTCGACGACGTTCCGCTCGTCGATGTCGCGGCGGTGCAGGCCGACTTGGACAAGGCGCAGCGGCAGATCGCGGACTACAAGTCGCTGATCGCCGACTTCGACAACTCGCGGAAGCGGCTGATCCAGGACGCCGAGCGGCAGCGGAAGTTCGCCCACGAGCCGCTGGCGCGGGACACACTGGCCGCGATTGATAACTTGGATCGCGCCGTCGCCGAGGCGCGGAAGGCCGGCGACGAGGGGCCGCTGGCGAAGGGCGTGCAGGCGACCATCAGCCTGTTCCTGGACGTGCTCAAGCGGCACGGCGTCACCCGGATCGAGATCGAACCCGGCGCGCCGTTCGACCCGAACCAGCACCAAGCGGTGATGCAGCAGCCGTCGGCGGACGTGCCGCCGGGGGCGGTGGTGCAGGTGCTACAGAACGGCTTCCTCATTCACGACCGCGTGCTGCGACCGGCGAGCGTCATCGTCGCGGCGGAGGGATAATCGGCGATGCCCACGTATGACTACCAGTGCGACGCATGCGGCCACACGTTCGAGGAGTGGCAGTCGTTCCACGATCCGGAACTGACGAAGTGCCCGGCGTGCAAGAAGAAGAAGCTCCGGCGGCTCATCAGCGGCGGGGCGGCGCTGATCTTCAAGGGGTCCGGGTTCTACGAGACGGACTACCGCAAGGACAGCTACAAGGAAGCGGCGAAGAAGGACACGGAGGCCGCGAAGCCGGAGGCGAAGGCCGAGACGACGACGGAGACCAAGGCCGAGGCGAAGCCGGAACCGAAGGCCGAACCGAAACCGGAATCGAAGCCGGCGAAGAAAAAGAAGTGACAACGGAAACGGGCGGCGGTCCTCGCGAACCGCCGCCCGTTGGTGTTTCTTGCCGAGAGCGTTACCACGCGAAGTGGCTGAACGCCTTGTTCGCCTCGGCCATCTTGATCGTTTGTTCGCGCTTGGCCATCGCCTCGCCCTCGCGGCGGTACGCGGCCATAAGTTCGTCCGCCAGCCGCTGGTGCGTCGGCCGGCCGGCCTTCGCCCGGATCGCGGCGAGGAGCCACCGGATCGCCAGCGATTCTTGCCGCTTCGCCTTCACCTGCATCGGCACCTGGTAGTTCGCCCCGCCGACCCGGCGGCTGCGGACTTCCAGCGTCGGCTTGATGTTGTTCAGCGCCTGGGTGAACACCTCGACCGGCGGCACGTCCGGCATCCGCTTCTTGATCTGATCGAGGGCGTCGTACACGACCCGCGTGGCGGTCGCCTTCTTGCCGTCGTACATCAGGCAGTTGATGAACTTGCTGAGCAACAGCGAGCCGTACCGGGTGTCCGGCATCAACTTGTCGTAGCTCGCCGTGCGGCTCTTGCTGGCCATCGTCGGGAATCCTTAAGTCGTTCGGGTGTTCGGTTACTTGCCTTCGGCCTTCGCGCCGTACTTCGACCGGGCTTGCTTCCGGTCCTGGACGCCCTGGCAGTCGAGCACGCCGCGGACGATGTGGTACCGCACGCCGGGCAGGTCGCGGACGCGGCCGCCGCGGACGAGCACGATCGAGTGCTCCTGCAGGTTGTGGCCCTCGCCGCCGATGTACGCCGTCACTTCCACCCCGGTGCTGAGGCGGACGCGGGCCACCTTCCGCAGGGCCGAGTTCGGCTTCTTCGGGGTCATCGTCTTCACGACGGTGCAGACGCCCCGCTTCTGCGGGCAGCCCTGCATGGCCGGGTGCCGCGGCTTCGACCGCTGCGGCTGCCGCGGCTTCTTCGTCAGTTGGTTGATCGTCGGCATACGTTCCTCGGTCGCGACCTTTTCCAGTCGGAAGAGCTATTCAACGAACTCCCTACGCCCCGACAAGCCGGGCGCGCGGAATTTTCACGGAACGCGAACGGGCGGGGGAGTTTCCTCCCCCGCCCGTCGTGTGTTGCGGTTCCCGGTCGATCAATACTGGATCGCCAGTTGCACGAACAACCCTTCCAGCGACAGGTCGCCGGGGCGGGTGACCAGCTTCCCCTCGGCGAGGTCGTTCGTGAACCGGATTTGGTCGATCAGGTTGAACCAGTTCGTCATCTCGTACCCGACGCGGAGGGCCACGCCGCGGTTCTCCCAGCCGACGCCCACGCCCGCGCCCATCACCGGGATCACCCGCCGCGTCCGGTAGTCCACCGTCGCGAACAGCGTGCCGCCGTCGTTCTGCGTCTCCGCGTACGGGTTCGTGATGTTCCCCGTCAGCAGGCTCGCCTGCGCCCGGCCGAAGATGTGGAACCCGCCGAACGTCTTCAGGCTCCCCTCGCCGCCGAGCAGCGGGCCGAACCCGTCGAAGTTCGACTTCGTCCGCACCCGCGCCAGGTTCGCGTCCCGCAGGTCGTACAGCACGTCGAAGTCCTGCCGGATGGTGGCGAACCGCAGGCCGGCGTACAGCCGCATGTTCAGCCGCTCGTCCGCGTGGATCTGCCGACCGACTTCCAGGTCGAAGACGTTGTACTCGAGGCTCGCCGTCGCCTGGGCGAAGCCCGCGTTGTCGATCAGGCCGGGGCGGGTGAGCGTCGGGTAGATCACGCCCGTCGGCGTCGAATTCAGCGTGCGGTCGGCCCCGCTGCGGAGGAACGTGTACGTGAACCCGGCCGCCCACGCGGAGTCGCTGAACCGGTAGCCGACGCCGGCGCGGACGCCGCTCCGCTGCTCGTAGTTCAGGCTTTCGAGGTTGCCGCCGGGGATCAGGTCCTTGTTCGGATCGACGAGGGCGAAGTCGAACGCGCCGCGGCGGGGCCGGAGCAGCAGGTACTCGGCCGTGCCGTAGAAGCCGGGGCCGTCGTGCCCGTGGGCCTCGCCGTGGCCGCCGCCGCCGTGCCCGGCCGCGTGCCCCTCGTTGTGCAGCGGGTCGAACAGCCCCGGCATGATGCCCGGCGTCAGGTCCTTGACCCCGGCCTCTTCCGAGGCGGCCGCGCCGACCAGCGGCGGCGGGGTGATCGTGTCCGCGCCGAGCTTCACGACCGGCGCTTGCCCGAAGCCGGCCGAGGCGCAGACGCCCGTGACTGCGCACGCGGCCAAGAACCGCCGAATGACCGACGCCATCGGATACCCCCCGCTCGACCGCCTACCGTGGGCGACACTGTTTCGCGGCTGATAACGTCGGGCCGAAACCGTGACAAGGCGATTTTCTCGCCGCCGCGGTCCGATTTTCGATTTTCGTGCGGCCCCGAACCCGCCCCAGGTTCCCACCGTCCCACACTGGGGAACTTACGCCGCCGGGGGAACCACATGTCGCGGGTCAAGATCGACGTGCCGTTCAAGAGTGACGCGGAAATCGCGGAGCTGGTGGAGCAGTTCGAGCAGTGCCGGTGGCCCTACGAGCGGTGGACGCACCGGGCGCACATCGCCGTGGCGGTGGCGTACCTGCGGGGCTTCCCGTATGAGGAGGCGGTGAGCCGGGCGAAGCGGAGCATCCCGCGGTACAACGCGGCCAGCGGCGGCCCGCCGGACGGCTACCACGAGACGATCACGCTCCTGTTCATGCGCGCGGTGAACGACTGGGTGCGCCGCGCGGAGGGCCGGAACGCGGCGGAGCTGATCGACGCGATCGCGGCGGCGCTCGACATGGCGTGGGTGCGGACGTACTACTCGCAGGAGTTGCTGGAGTCCGAGCGGGCGCGGACGACGTGGGTGGACCCGGACGTGAAGCCGCTGGAGTTTGAAGCCTGACTTCCGAAGTCCGGCTTCGACTTCGGAAGTCGAACGGCACCAGCGCCTTCGCCGTGTTCGCGGATGCCCCTCTTCCGCATCGACTTCCGAAGTCGAAGCCGGACTTCGGAAGTCGGGTCTACACCGCCACCCGCGCCGACTGCCGCGCCGGCCGCAGCCGCGGGACCGGCAGCCCGGCGAACGTCGCGTCGTGGAAGTAGTCGCCCGGCTTCTCGTGGTACACCTTCTCCATCAACTCCTTCGCGATCCCCGTCAGCCGGTCCGACGTGAAGCCCGCCGCCGGCTCGTCCACCGGCTTCACGAACAGTTGCAGCGGCACGGCCGCCGTCGGCGACTCGTCCCCGTAGTCCGGCGTGACCAACTCCAGCCCGTCCACCCACAGCCCGCCGACGCGGTCGAAGAGGCGCACGCGGGCGTCCCAGATCGCGGCCGGCTCGTCGGCCGTCGGCCGGTAGCTCTCCCACAGCACGAACGGCAACGGCTCGCCGGCGTAGGCCGCGTCGGCGGCGAACGTCTTGAACACCGACTCGAACAACCGCGACCCGACGCCCCGCTGCCGGGCCTTTTCCGACACGCCGACGTAACACAGGTAGCCGCCGAAGCCGGGGATGAACGCGCCGTAGGCGTACCCCAACAGCCCGGCCGGGTCGTCGATGTCCGCGGCGTCCGACGCGAGGATGAGATGTTTCATCCACCCGGTCGGCCGCCGGAACGCCCGTTCACCGACGGCCCGCTCGATCCACATCCACGGGATGCGCTCGTCGGCGTCGATCGTGTTCTCGTAGAGCTTCTGCGCGGCCGTCAGCACCGGCGAACCGAGGTCCGTCGGTTCCCAACAGAGAACCTTCTGGGGGCACATATATCCACCATGTTCGTGATGATTCCGACGTGAGTTCTGGCTTGTTCGGACGGCCAATTCTATCGGGGGGTTCGCATTTCTTTCGCTTCCCGACGCCCGGAAAAGGCGGTAACGTCGTGTGAAGGCGGGGTGAAACCGGCTCCCACTCCCTGACGGCCCACGAGGTTACGATGCCCGCGAAGCGTGCGCAGAAGTTCAGTTACGAATTCCCGCGGCCGGCCTTGACCGTGGACGTGGTCCTCGCGACCCGCGAGGACACCCCCCGCGTTCTCTTGATCCAACGTGCGGGCGACCCTTTTAAGGGGCGGTGGGCCTTGCCCGGCGGTTTTGTCGAGGAGAACGAACGGTTGGCCGACGCTGCGAAACGAGAGTTGCAGGAAGAGACGGGTTTGAGAATCAACGATCTGGAGCAGCTCTACACGTCCGGCGACCCCGGCCGCGACCCGCGGGGGTGGACGGTGAGCGTCGTGTTCCTGGCGCGGGTGGATGCGATGAAGGCGACGGCGGGAGATGACGCGAGCGACGCGCGGTGGTTCGCGATAGGGAAGCTGCCGGAGCTGGCGTTCGACCACGCGATGATTCTGGAGCGTGCGAAACAAAGAATGGCCCGCAGATGACGCGGACTTCGGCGCAGATAAAAAACCGGATAAGACCAAAATCAAGTCTTGGTTTTGATCCTCTTCATCTGCGCCGAAGTCCGCGTCATCTGCGGGCCATTGCTTTTTGGATTTCGTCCACCGTCACGTACCGCAACCCCATCGCGATCCCCTCGGCCTTCGCCCGCTCCTGGAACAGCCCCGCGGCCGGCACGTCGATGCCGGCGGAGGCGTCTTCGGCCATCCACACGTCGAACCCGGCCGCCCGCAGGTCGCGGGCCGCGAAGAAGCAGCAGATGTTCGTCGCGATGCCGCACACCACGACGGTTCGCACGCCGCTCGCCCACAAAAACTTCGCGAACGCCGGGTGCTGGGCCGTCACCGCGTACGCCTCGAAGTCGCGGTCGTACCCCTTCCGCCAGACCGCGGAGAAGCGGTGCGCGTCCAGCCCCGGCAGGAAGTCCGCCCCCGGCGTGCCGCGGACGCAGTGCGGCGGGTAGAGGTCGTCGCGTTGCCCCCGGAACGAGCGGTGGTCCGGCGGGTGCCAGTCCTGCGTCGCGTCGATGCGGGCGAACGGCAGGGCGAGCAGCGCGTTCACGGCCGGGACGATGGCCGCCCCGCCGGGCACGGGCAGCTCGGCCGGGCAGAGGTCGGTGAACCCGCGCTGCGCGTCCACGACGAGCAGCGCCGTCGTCCGCGGGTCGGGCGTCATTTCTTGAGCTTCCCGCGGTGGACGAGGGCGTTCCCCTGCGCCCCCGCCCGCGACTCGAACGTGACGACGCCGGGGGAAGGTGGCGTGCCGACCGTCTGGCCCACGGGTAGATCGACGCGGAGGCCGAGTTGATAGGACTGCATGGTATTATCAACGAATGGCCGAAGCAAATTCTGCGGGCCGGCGTTCGGCGTCGGGTTCGTCGGGTTTAGGTTCGGCGGTGGCATCCCGACCTTAGCGAGTTCTCGCGGGCTCTCGACGAGTTGTTGAACCTCCCCGATCACGTCCGCCGTGCCACCGCCGGAGTTGTTCGATACTTCCCGCGTCTCGCCTGAGCGACCGGCTAGGTTTTCTTGGCGTTGAACGCGGGTTGGCTCGGGGGAATCGATACCGCCGGTAATCGCTACCGGTTCTCCAGGATTGTCGTTTGCCCAAAAACGACGCCAGAACTGGCCGATCTCCCGATCTTCGGTGATCGCAACATCATTCGCCACAACCTCGCTTTCCTCCCGCTTCGCCAGGAACGCCTCCGCGTCCTCCCGCGTCGCGGCGGCGACGGCCGCCGGCGGCGTCTGCGCCACCGCGTCCACGGCCGCCGACCGCAGCAGCTTCGGCCACGCCTTGCGGAACAGCGCCCTCGACCCGTACACGTCGGACGCGATCACCTGCCCGTTCACCGCCACCACCACGCCGACGGCGTCCGGGTACGCCGTCGCCAGCCCGCCGAGCGACCGCTCGTACCCGGCCACCTTCGCCCGCAGGTCCGCGTCCTCCAGCGCCAGTTGCAGGCTCGTCGGCGACGCGTTCGCCGTCACCGGCTTGCCGAGCGTCTGCGACAGCACCGCCTGCGTGTTCGCCACCTCCTTCCAGACGCCGCCCTGCGAACCGGCCTGGTTCGCGATCTTGATGGGGTTGCCGACGGCGAAGTCGGTGGACTTCTCGAAGTTCCCGGCCGCCTCCTTCCCGCGGGGCTGCCACCGGCTCTGCTCGCAGCAGTTGGCCGGGCACGGCACGCGGCCGGACTTCGCGGCCACGAGCAGGTCCTTCGACACGATCCGGTCCTGCTTGCCGCCCTTGACGATGTCGCCGGACTGGAGGAACACCTGATGGTCGGCCGACAGGTTCTCGACTTCGAGGAGGTTGACGCTGCCGGTCTCGTGGACGACGGCGAGGTTGCGGTCGAGGGCCTCCTGGAGGGTGAGGATGTTGGCGTCCGGCAGCACGTCCGGCCCACGGAGGACGAACACGGTGAGGTTGTCGTGCGTGTGGCCGCTGGACAGGTGCGGCTCGGCGGGCGGGGGCTTGGGCGTGCCGGGCAGCAACCACAGGGCCGCGAGGCCGGCGACGAGGACGAGGACCGACGCTTTCGGGGACATGCGAACGCCTCCTTGTCGAGATGGGGGTCGGCGAGACCAGTCTACCAGACCGAACGGCCGCCGGGGGCGCGGCGTTGGGCGGCCGTTACGTGTATCATCGGGACAACGGGGAGGGCGCGGGGATGACGGAAGAAGAGTGGATGGCGGCGACTGACCCTCGACCGATGCTTCACCACCTGAACGCGGAGCATCACAGAAGGAAACTTTCCCTCTTCGTGTGTGCGGAATGTCGGCGGCAAGAGTCCAACATTCTCAACACGGCGTTTCGGCATGCGCTTGCAACGGCCGAGCGGTACTTCGGTGGGGACGGCACGGAGGAGGAATGGAGGGCGGCGAGGAATCAAATGGCCCACACGTTTCACCTTCGAGGCGGGCCGATGAACCAAGTGAAAATCCAGGGCGTGGTGAAGTGGCTGATGGAACCGGATCAGGGATATCGAACAGCCGTGTCGTATGCCGTGGCGCGGAAGCCTGCGGCGTTACTCTGGCAAGCTCACATCTTTCGCGACATCTTCGGCAACCCGTTCCGCCCGGTCGCGTTCGACCCCACGTGGCGCAGTTCCACGGCCGTCGACCTCGCGCGCGCCATTTACGACGACCGGGCGTTCGACCGGCTGCCGATCCTGGCGGACGCGCTGCAGGACGCCGGG